>MGNZ01000127.1:10006-10185 GCA_001795235.1 Chloroflexi bacterium RBG_16_64_32
CGGCAGCACCTTACCATCAAGGAGAGGTGATCCCATGAGCGAGAAGGCCTCCTACTTCAACGAGCGCGAGCCGTTGTCACCCCGAGCGAAGCGAGGGGTCTGGTGGAGGGAGGCTGTCTCGTCGCATGCCAGAACCTGGCACCACCCCAGATTCCTCGCTGCGCTCGGAATGACAGCCA
>MGNZ01000127.1:10256-11361 GCA_001795235.1 Chloroflexi bacterium RBG_16_64_32
GCGCGAACACCAGATCTGCCTGGTGGCCCGCATGATAGAGGACGCCAGGACATACTGGGTGGCAGGCGGCGGCTCCCCCATGGCCGCCATCCTCCTGGGCAAGATGCTGTACGCCGCCAACGCCGTCTACGTCACCGAGGACGGCGTCATCGCCCCCGAACCGGCGCTCCCCCTCGACCCCCTCATGACCATGGTCACCTCTCGCGCCAGCTACCGCGCCCTCCAGTGGGGCACCATGAACACCGTTGGCTTCCACGCCCAGATCGGCCTCATGGATTACGGCATCCTCAACACCCTGCAGGTCGACCCCTACGGCAACATCAACTCCACCGCCATAGGCGACTACGAGGGCGAGCACCGCCGCTTCGGCGGCCCCGGCGGCGCCGACTCCATCGCCTCCCTGTGCTGGCGCACCATCCTGATGACCGACCAGCAGGCCCGCAAGTTCGTCCCCAGGGTAGACTTCATCTCCTCGCCCGGCTTCCTGGACGGCGAGGAGGGCGCCCGCGAGCGCGCCGGCCTGCCCCGCGGCACCGGCCCCTGGCGCGTCGTCACCCCCTGGGCCGTGTTCGACTACGAGGACCGCCACCTGCGGCTCAGCGGCGTCTCGCCGTTCGTCACCGTCGACCAGGTGCTGGCGGAGATGTCGTTCAAGCCGAAGATGGCGAAGGAGATCGAGACGCTGGAGACGCCCACCGAGGACGAGCTGGACCTCCTGCGCACGCAGCTGGACCAGCGCGGCCAGATCACCGATGTCGGCAAGCCGGTCGTCCTCCGGGACGACGGCACCTACGCGTTCGTTGAGGAGCAAAAGGAGAAGGGGGAGCTGCCCAGTAGCTGGTAAGACAGCTTACCCCCAGCTCACGCCCGGAAGTCCGGCCTCGTGTAGATGCCCTCGCACAGCCGAACGACCTGCTGCGCTAGCTCGTCCAGCCTTCGCACTGATTTTGCCAGCGCATCTCCGCCGCCGCTCAGCGACAGGCATTTCGCGACCGTCAGGCTGAACTCCGGCGGCCTCTTCTCGAACCGCTCGATCTCGTGCAGCGCCCCCTTGTCGCTCACGAAGTACCGCTCGTTCAGCGCATACATCGCCTGCACGAGGGCA
>MGNZ01000127.1:11387-13676 GCA_001795235.1 Chloroflexi bacterium RBG_16_64_32
GGCTCATCCCCTGGGAGCAGGTCACGGACATCCGCAACGCCATCACCTTTCTCCAGTGCCAGCCGGAGGTCGATCCCCAACGCATCGGCCTGTGGGGGACAAGCTACGGGGGTGCCCACACCCCCTATGTGGCGGGGATCGACAGCCGCGTGAGGTGCGCGGTAGGGCAGGTGGGCTTCGGCGATGGCGAGAGGCTCTTCCGCCGCAAGGCCACAGACAACGAGACAAAGGCCCTGGCCGCCATGCTGGAAGCGGACCGGCGCCAGCGGGTGCTGACAGGCAAGTCCACCATGGTCGACCCCCTCCAGATGTTGGCCGACGAGGACTCCGTACGCTTCTTCACCGAGGCGATGAAGGAGTTCCCACAGCTGCGCTGCCAGATCCCCCTGGAGACGGCGGAGGCCACCCTGCAATACAGGCCGGAGGAGATGGTCCACCGCATCTCCCCCCGCGCCCTCCTCCTCATCGCTGTCGAGCACGACCTCCCCTGCCCCAAGGAGGAGTACGAGAGCATGCACACCAGCGCGGGCCAGCCGAAGAAGCTCGTCGTTCTCCCAGGCCTACGCCACTACGACGTCTACGCTGGCGAGCCTGCGGAGAAGACCGCGGAACTCGCCATCGATTGGTTCCGGCAGTACCTCGCCTAGCCCATCGGCTGCGGAGCCCTACCGGAACAGGTCGCGCTCCGGCGGCCGCACCATATCGCGCGCTGTGCCGCTGCCCTTCGGGTACTCGTATCCCCGGATGATCGCCACCGGCACCCCGGACAGCTTCCCCATCACCAGCTCCGCCGCCGCCGCCAGCTCGTCGGCCACGGCCAGGATGCTCACCCGCAACTCCTGCCCGTAGGGGTCCACCTGCCCCACGTAGTCCGCGAACGGCGCCATCCCGGCCACCCCCACGGCCACGTTCGTGTGGCCCTCCCGCCACGGGCGGCCGAACGTGTCGCTGATCACCACCGCCACCTCGCAACCGGTACGCTCCCGCACCCCCGACCTGATCTCCTCCGCCGAGCGATCGGGGTCCTCCGGCAGCAGCGCCACCAACCCCTGGCCCACGTTCGACACGTCAACCCCCGCGTTGGCGCACACGAAACCATGTCGCGTCTCCGTGATGAGCACCGGCCCCGCCTTGCGCACGATGCGCCGACTCTCCCTCAAGATCAGCTCCGCCAGCCGCGGGTCCTTGCCCGTCTCCTCCGCCAGCGTCCGCGCCTCCGCGCCGGGCTCCACCTCCGCCAGGGCCACCACTCTCCCCTCGGTCTTGGAGACGATCTTTTGTGTGACGATCAAGACATCCCCCGCTTCCAGAGGCGTCCCCTGCCTCTCCGCCGCCTCAAGCACGAGAGCGGCGATATCGTGCCCCGGCTTCATGTCGGGCAAGCCGCCCAGGCCGACGACCCTCAGCTCCGCCGCGCCCATGGCGTCAGGCGCCCACGATGCGCACGCCCGTGTGAGCATTATGAATACGGTTCAGGTGAAGCAGCAGGACTGTCCACTCCTCCAGATAGCGGGAGTTGGACAGCCCCCCCGCCTCCAGCGCCCGCACGTACTCTATGCGCTCCACCAGCGCCATCACCTTCTTCATCGCGCCCTGGTGATCGCCGCACACCAGGACGTCCCCCTGCATCGGTCGCTCTACGTTCTGAAGGTCGGTGCCGTCCAGATGGTGAAACGCGCTGATCACCTTCGCCTCGCGCGCTACTGCCCGCGCCTGCTGCGCCGCCGACCCCTCCTCCAC
Organism: Chloroflexi bacterium RBG_16_64_32; assembly: GCA_001795235.1. Lineage (GTDB taxonomy): Bacteria > Chloroflexota > Dehalococcoidia > SM23-28-2 > RBG-16-64-32 > RBG-16-64-32. Next base: position 13,128 of record MGNZ01000127.1, read on the forward strand.
CAGGATCGCCTTCGGTTGCCCGCGATCGAACAGCATCGGCACCACCACGTCCACTAGCACCTTGTCGCCGATCGCCTCGGTCAGGCCTTCCAGCGTGCTCTTATGGGCGTCCCAGGGTACGGTCAGGAACACGACCTCCGCCTGCTCCACCGCCTCGTCGTTGACCAGCCCCTCCACCTTCGCCTCCGGCACCACCTCCTTCACCCTCCGCGCCGCATCCTCCGCCCGCTCTTTCGATCGCGATCCGATGAACACCCGGTCGCCGGCCTTGGCAAACCGCATCGCTAGCCCCAGCCCTTCCGGACCGGTCCCACCGATGATGCCTATCTTCGTCATCCTCTCGTCCTCCAATAATGTCAGCTAAGTCACATGCAAACGGCCCCGAGCGTTACCATTTGGGACCTGCCCGCCGGGGATGTGCCGCTAGTATAGTCACCCGCGTTTCCGCTCCGCAACCAACAGCTGAACGGCGCGTAAGGCCTGTAGGGCGCCCGCGACGCTTGCCCTAGCCCCCGCCAGGCGATACAATCATGCGCGATCTGCCGGGAA
>MGNZ01000128.1:0-3411 GCA_001795235.1 Chloroflexi bacterium RBG_16_64_32
AGTTCGTCGACAGCCACGTCTGGATGGAGTCGGACTTCGTCGACTTCACCCTCCAATACGCCGTCGGCGTGGACGGCCTGTCGCTGGCGATGGTGACGCTCACCGGATTCCTGTTCCTGGTGGCGGTGCTCATCTCATGGCGCATCGATCTGCGACCGAGGGAGTACTTCGCCCTCCTGATGGTCCTGGAGACGAGCCTGCTGGGGGTGTTCAGCGCCCTGGACTTCGTGCTCTTCTTCCTGTTCTGGGAGATAGAGCTGATCCCGATGTACTTCCTCATCTCCATCTGGGGCACGGGCCGCAAGACGTACTCGGCGTGGAAGTACGTCCTGTACACGCTGTTCGGGTCCAGCTTCATGCTGGTGGGAATACTGGTGCTGGGGTTCAGCGCCGGGACGTTCGACATCCGCGAGCTGGGCCAGATAGGCGAGATCAAGGACGCCGTGATCCCCGTGCAGGCGACCTTCTTCCTCCTGACCATCGCCTTCGGCATCAAGCTGCCGGTGGTGCCGTTCCACACATGGCTGCCTGACGCCCATACGGACGCGCCGACAGCGGTGAGCGTAATCCTGGCCGGCGTGCTCCTGAAGATGGGGGGCTACGGCATTCTGCGCCTCAGCTTCTCGATAATGCCGGATGTGGCCCGCGACGCCTCGGTGTGGCTGGCGGCGTTCGGGGTGCTGAGCATCCTCTATGGGGCAATCGTGACGCTGATGCAGACGGACCTCAAGCGTCTGATCGCGTACTCCAGCGTGAGCCACATGGGATACGTCTTGCTGGGCGCGTCGGCGCTGGGGACCGTGGGCCTGACGGGGGCGGCGATGCAGATGTTCACCCATGGACTGATCACCGGCCTGCTGTTCGTGCTCGTGGGGATGGTGTACGACCGCACGCACACCCGGAATATCGGGGAGCTGTCCGGACTGGCCCACCGGATGCCGTTCATCGCCACGATGATGGTGGTGGCGGGGTTGGCTTCGCTGGGTCTGCCCAGCCTGGCCGGCTTCGTGTCTGAGGTGACGGTGTTCCTGGGCACCTTCGCCAGGCACGAGTTCCTGACGGTGCTGGGCGTCATCGGCATCGTCCTGACGGCGGGGTACATCCTGTGGATGATCCAGCGAGTCTTCTGGGGCGAACCAAGCGCCCAGTGGGAGGATATCGGCGACGCCACGGCCTGGTGGGAGCGCGGCCCCCTGCTGGCGATGGCCGCGGTGATCCTGCTGGTGGGGGTGTACCCGGCGGTGATTCTGGACCTGCTGGAGACAAGCATGGCGCCGATAGCGGAGAGGCTGGCGTGAGCCACATGCCGCTGGGTGATTCCACGAGCCTTGCGGGCGACCTGAAGCCTGTCCTGAGCGAAGTCGAAGGGGTCGCCCCTACACTGGGGCGCAATGGATAGCGTCAACCGGTTCGGCCCGGAGCTGATCCTGCTCGCGGTGGCGGGGATCATCGTGCTCAGCGATCTCGTGTGGGCCTTCGCGGGCGGCCGCGCGGACGGATGGCGGCGGATCGCCCCGGCGGCCCTCGCCCTGGCGGGCGCAGCGGCATCCATCGTCTGGTCGGCGCTGCTGATCGCCGCCGACGAGATGGGCGTGGCGTTCAGCGGCATGATCAGCGTCGATGAGTTCGCCCTGTTCTTCAACTTCCTGTTCGCCGGCATCGTCGCCATCGTCGTCCTCTCCTCCATCGACTCCCTTCGGGAGAACCAGTTCGCGCCGGAGTACTACGCGCTGGTGCTGGCGTCCGCCGCCGGCATGATGCTCCTGGCGAGCTCCATAGACCTCATCGCCATCTTCGTGGCGCTGGAGCTAACCGGCATCAGCCTGTACATCCTGGTGGCCCTGCTCAAGGACGGCCGCTCCAGCGAGGCGGGGCTGAAGTATCTCCTGCTGGGAGCGATAAGCTCTGCCGTGACCCTGTACGGGATGGCCTTCCTGTTCGGCATCGCCGGCTCGACGGCGCTGGACGACATCGGCCGCGCGGTGAGCGAGGCGGACGGCGGCACGCGGCCGGCGCTCGTGCTGGCAGCGGTGTTCCTGACCGCCGGGTTCGGGTTCAAGATGGCTATCGTGCCGTTCCAGATGTGGGTGCCGGACGTGTACGAAGGGGCGCCCACGCCGGTGACGGCCTACCTCTCCGTCGGGAGCAAGGCGGCGGGGTTCGCCGTCGTGATGCGCGTTTTCCTGACCGCCCTGGACGACGGCTTCATCTCCAGCGACTGGGCCAACGTGTTCGCCGTCCTTGCGGCGGTCTCAATGAGCGTGGGCAACATCACGGCCCTCGTGCAGGGGAACATCAAGCGGATGCTGGGTTACAGCTCCATCGCCCAGGCGGGCACTATCCTGATCGGCCTGGCGGCGGTGGCGGCCGCCGACCCACAGCTCCTGCTGGGGACAAGCTCCGTAGTGTTTTTCTTGGGCACATACGCCTTCACCAACCTGGGCGCTTTCATCGCCGTCATCGCCATCTCCAACAAGATCCGCTCCGACGAGATCGCCGACTACGCCGGCGTGGCCAAGCGGTCGCCCCTACTGGCGCTGGGCCTGACCCTCTGTCTCATCTCCCTCACGGGCATACCCCCTACGGCGGGGTTCATCGCCAAGGTGTACGTATTCAACGCCGCCGTGCAGGCGGACCTGGTGTGGCTGGCCATCGTGGGCGTCCTCAATAGCGTGGTCGCCGCCTACTACTACCTGCGCGTGGTCCTCAATATGTACGCGATAGAGCCGACTAGCGAAGAGCGTATCCAGCCGGGGTACTACCTGGGCGCGGCGATGGCGGTGGCCGTGATAGGCCTGCTGGTCGTCGGCATCGTTCCCGGCCCGCTGCTGGAGGCGTCCGAGGCGGCCGCCGGCGTGTTCGGCTAAACGCGGGCGACTGCTTTGACAGACCACGTCATCCTCGTCTCCATCGCCGATCCGTTCGCAGCGTCTCTGAGCGCGGAGCGACTGGCCGCGATCGCCCGCCGGGTGCTGGAGGCGGAGGACGCTCCGCCGGTCGAGCTGAGCATCGCGATCACGGACGACGAGACGGTGCGCTCGCTGAACCGCGAGTACGCCGGCGAGGACGCCGTCACGGACGTGCTCTCGTTCTCGCAGCGGGAGGGCGAGGAGTTCGTCACTCCGCCGGGCGAGGTGCCACCGCTGGGGGAGGTGATCATCGCCTACCCCCAGGCCCTTCGGCAGGCTCAGGGCAGGCTCCCGCGGCAGGCGGCGGAACGGGGCCGGAGCGCGAACCATGAGGTGGCCCATCTGCTGATCCACGGCCTCCTCCACCTTCTGGGCTACGACCACGCGCAGTCGGAGGAGGCGCGGCGCATGCGGGCGCGGGAGGAGGAGCTGTTGGGGCCGTCTGTCATCGGATGAGGGAACGGATTAGCGGATGGGCGTTCATCCGTTAATCCGTTGGTTT
>MGNZ01000128.1:3428-4720 GCA_001795235.1 Chloroflexi bacterium RBG_16_64_32
CGGCACGGCTGCCCGGACGTGTTTCGTGTTTCGTGCCCCGTCTGGTCTTTGATTCGGAGCACGCTCGTTCTATAATGGCCCGTAGTGAGCACCGAGATTCCTTCCACAGGCTCAGGGCAGGCCCCTTCGACAGGCTCAGGACAGGCCCCTTCGACAGGCTCGGGACAGGTCCTCTACCGCAAGTGGCGCCCCCAGACGTTCGCTGAGGTAGTCGGCCAGGAGCCGGTAACCCGCACCCTGCGCAACGCCGTCGCCGCCGGCCGTATCGCCCACGCCTACCTCCTCACCGGGCCGCGGGGCACGGGCAAGACCAGCCTGGGGCGGCTCATCGCCAAGACCGCAAACTGCGCCGCCCCGGCGGAGGGCGAGCCCTGCAACGAGTGCGACTCCTGTCGCGCCTTCCTGGAAGGCCGGGCGATGGACTTCATCGAGCAGGACGCCGCCAGCCACAACAGCGTGGACGACATCCGCCAGCTACGCGAGAACGCCATCCTCAACCCCATGTCCGGCCGCTACAAGGTCTACCTGCTGGACGAGGCGCACATGCTCAGCGCCAGCGCTGAAAACGCCCTCCTGAAGACTCTGGAAGAGCCGCCGCCGCACATCATCTTCGTCCTGGCTACCACCGATCCCCACAAGGTTGCGGCCACCATCAACTCCCGTTGCCAGCGATTTGACTTGCGGCGCATCCCGACGTCCGCCGTGGTGGAGCGCCTGGCCTTCGTCTGCGACAAGGAGGGCTTCACCCTGGACGAAATGGCCCTTCAGGAGATAGCCCGCAGCGCCGGCGGCAGCCTCCGTGACGCCATCAACGCCCTGGAGCAGGTCGTCACCTACTACGGGCCTTCGCCCAACGTGGAACAGGTGCGCGAGGCGCTGGGCATAAGCGTGGATGCCCGCAGCGCCCAACTCGCTCGTCTGCTGCTCGCCGGGGCTCCTCCGACAGCCGCCGGAGGCGAACCCGCCTCGGGCGGGGGCTCAGGGCAGGCGCTGGCCGAAGGGCTTAAGCTGGTGGCCGCCGTCCGCGACGACGGCGTGGACATCCACCGATTCTCGCTGGAGATAGTCCGCTACCTGCGGGAGCTGTTCCTGGTGAAGTCCGGGGCCGCCGATACCCTAGAACAGGCAGCGGAGGTGCTGGCGGAGATGCGAGAGCTGACCCGCGACGTGGATCGGCCGGAGATCGTGCGCGCGCTCAAGACGTTGGGGCGGCTGGACTTCCGCGACGACCCCCAGTCGTCGCTGCCGCTGGAGCTGGCGCTGGTGGAGCTATCGTCCGAGGCGGAGACGCC
>MGNZ01000128.1:4739-7594 GCA_001795235.1 Chloroflexi bacterium RBG_16_64_32
AGGCCGGTTGCGCCCCCGGAGCCCGCCCCTAAGAGCGAGCCGGCGCCGCAGTTCTCCACGCCCGTCTCGACCGCCGAGGGTGTAGCGGCGACCGTCAGCAGCGACACCGTGGGGACGCCGGGTCCTGAGCCTGCGGAACAGGATGAGCCGGCGCCGCCACCGGCAGGCGTCCCGCCCGACCTGCTGGCGCGGGCCCGCGAGGCCTGCAAAGAGACCCACAAGCAGCTCGCGGCTCTCCTCACCGGCTCCTGCGAAGTGAAATCGCTGGAAGGAGACGTCCTGACCCTGGGCTTCTATCACACGTTTCACCTGGAGCGGATGGAAGCCTTGGAACATACGGGCCGCCTCAACGAGGTGCTGTCGCAGGTATTGGGGAGGCCGGTGAAGGCCAACCTGGTGCACTCGCCGCGGAGGCCCACACCGGGCAGGATCAAGGGGGGGCATCTGGTGCAGACGGCGCGCGAACTGGGGGCGAAGCCGATCGGGAAAGGAGAGGAAAATTGGCCCAGCGCGGAATGAACCAGAACATGATGAAGCAGATCCAGCAGCTCCAGGGGCGCATCGCCAAGGCGCAGGAGGCGCTGCAGGAGACGACCATCGAAGCGTCATCCGGCGGTGGCGCCGTCGCGGTGGTGATGAACGCCCAGCCCAAACTGAACTCGATCACCATTCAGCCGGAGGTCGTGGACGCCAGCGACGTGGAGATGCTCCAGGACCTGATCCTCGCCGCCGTCAACGAAGCGCTGGAGCAGGCCCGGGCCTCTCAGATGCAGCAGCTCGCCGGGGTCGCGGGAGGCCTGAACATCCCCGGCCTCACAGGATAGCCATCGACGGCTGACAGCCGGAGCCAGCCCCCACTTCGAGGTCACATTTCCGTGAACGAACATCCGACGACCGCCGCCGCCGCGCCGGTGGCCCGCCTGATCGAGGAGTTCCACAAGCTCCCCGGCGTGGGCCCTAAGAGCGCCCAGCGGCTCACCTACTACCTTCTTCGCATGCCCGCCGCCGAGGCGCGGGCGCTGGCGGAGGCGATCCTGGAGGTCAAGGAGCGGATCACCTTCTGCTCCGCCTGCCAGAACGTGACCGACGTCAACCCCTGCCGCATCTGCGCCAGCGACCGGCGCGATCGGACGATGATCTGCGTGGTGGAGGAGCCGCTGGACATCCTGGCGCTGGAGCGCTCCGGCAGCTACCAGGGTCTGTACCACGTGCTCCACGGCGTTATTTCGCCCATGGACGGTATCGGGCCGGAGGAGCTCAAGATTGAAGAGCTGTTGTCCCGCCTCCGCTCGGAAGAGGTCCAGGAGGTGATCCTCGCCACCAACCCAAACCTGGAGGGAGAGGCGACGGCGATGTACCTCACGCGCTTGCTGCGGCCTCTGGGCCCGAAGGTCACCCGTCTCGCCAGTGGCCTGCCGGTCGGCGGCGACCTGGAGTACGCCGACGACGTTACGCTGTCCCGCGCCCTGGAGGGCCGCCAGGAGGCGCAGGGCTAGCGTGGGCACTCCCCGAATATACAAGACGGAGGCGATCGTCCTGCGCCAGCGCAAGATGGGCGAGGCCGACCGCGTCCTCACGCTGCACACCCTCACCCACGGAAAGCTGGACGCCAAGGCCAAGGGCGTGCGCAAGACCACCAGCCGCATGTCCGGACACCTCCAACCCCTCAACCGCTGCATGGTGCAGCTCGTCCAGGGCCGCACGATGGAGATCATCGCGGGCTGCGAGACGCTGGAGAGCTTCCAGCCGCTGCGCGAGGACCTGGACCGGCTCAGCCGCGCCCTCTACGCGGCCGAGCTGGCCGACCGCTTCCTGGCCGAGCGCGTAGAAGCGGTCGCTACTTACCGTCTGCTCCAGGAGACGCTCCGCCATCTCCAGGGCGACGCAGATGTCGATCTGGTATTGCGCCGCTACGAGATGAAGCTCCTGGAGCATGCCGGCTTCCGGCCGGAGCTTGACCGCTGCCTCGGTTGTGAGGTTCCGATGGGGCCACAGCGCAACTTCTTCTCGCCGATGGCCGGGGGCACCTTGTGTCCCTCTTGCGGCGCTGGAACAGCGGGCTCGCGGATGCTTTCGGCGGACGGTCTCAAGGTGTTGCGTCTGCTCCAGCGGGCGTCGTATAAAGAAATTGAGCGGTTGAACATACCCCCGGCGCTGGCGCAGGAGGTGGAGCGCCACCAGCGAAGCTATATCGCTTGTGTGCTGGAGCGCGACGTCAATGCGGCCGCCTTCGTGGAGCGCCTGCGGCGGGAGCAGCAACGCCTCGAGATCTGAGCCATGCCCTTATACGAGTACTACTGCGAGCCCTGCAACGGCATCTTCGAGACCATCCGCCAGATGCGGGAGGCCTCTGAGCCCGTGCCCTGCCCGGAGTGCAACCGGGACGCACCCCGTATCATGTCCAGCTTCGCCGCCTTCACCTTCCGGGACGGCTACCCCCGTCGCCTGCCAGACAAAGGCACGTACTGGCACATGGGCAAGGAGGTCAAGAAGCGGGCCAAGCGCATGAGCTGGTATGACCATCCCGAGCTAACGCCGCCGAAGGCGAAACCACGCCCCTCCAAGCACGATACCACGGTGCAGACAGAGCGAGCGGCCGCGCGGGGAAAGGACCTGCGCTATCGCGACCGCTGGGGCGTCGACGAGCGGGGCTTCCGCACCGTAAAGGCGAAGAAGGTTAAGCCGGCGAAGAAGACGATTACCCCCTAGCAGATCAGATTCCCCTGCGCCCTCCCCCGCCCTCGGGGCGCACGGTCTCGCTGCCCCTGAACTAGCTGCGCCGCTCCAGCACGTAGTCCGTCAGATCGTAAAGGGCGCGGCGGGCCGGATCGTCCGGAAGGACGGATAGCGCTTCA
>MGNZ01000128.1:7637-7722 GCA_001795235.1 Chloroflexi bacterium RBG_16_64_32
CGAGTACAGACCCTAGCCGGTGCCTTGTTTATCGTCGTCGGAGTCGGCATGCTAGTCCTCGCGGTAATCCGAGCGTTGGCTTGAG
>MGNZ01000128.1:7728-7937 GCA_001795235.1 Chloroflexi bacterium RBG_16_64_32
GTAAGGCTTCGGCCTTTCGAACATGCCGAAACGGCAGATGAGGAACCGCACCTGCCGTCACCAGCGCCAGCCGCCAGCCCGTCGGTCCGGCGGAGACCGGCAGCCAGTGCTGGTAGTCGAAGCGCTTCGGGGATAAGGCGAGATTCTTCGCTCAGACGCGTGGGCGAGGCCGCGGGGGCTGATTCGTGGTCGCTCAGAATGACAGGGGC
>MGNZ01000128.1:7953-13968 GCA_001795235.1 Chloroflexi bacterium RBG_16_64_32
GAAGCCCGACCGTGGGATTCTATTCCCGGAAGGACAGGCTTCAGCCTGTCGCGTCTTCGGGCTGTAGCCCGACCTTCGGATTCTATTCCCGGAAGGATAGGCTTCAGCCTGTCGCGTCTTCGGCCTGAAGGTCGCCCCCTACACACGTTTTCGGGGGTGTTCCATGCGCACGTTAGCCGCTAGCTGCGCCGCTCCAGCACGTAGTCCGTCAGATCGTAAAGGGCGCGGCGGGCCGGATCGTCCGGAAGGACGGATAGCGCTTCATGGGCGCGGGCGCAGAAGCTGCGGGCCATATCGTAGGACTCTTGGGGGATATCGGTCTCGCGTACCATCTCGACCGCCTGGGCGAGAAGCTCCTGACGCGGCTGCGCGAAGTGCTTCTGCACCGGGTTGTCGCCGGGGTGGCGCTCCATGAGGAGGAGGGACGGCAGAGTCAGCGTGCCCTGCAAGAGGTCGCTGCCCACCGGCTTGCCCATCTCCGCCTCGTCGCCTGTGAAGTCCAGGATGTCGTCCACTATCTGGAACGCCATTCCGAAATTGTAACCGTAGGTTCGGAGCGCCTCGATCCACTGCTCCGACTCCTGGGCGACCACAGCGCCGCCCTGGCAGGCGGTGGCGAAAAGCGAAGCCGTCTTGCCGCCGATGCGCTGGAGATAGTCGCGGACGGTCTGGCGGCTGTCGTAGGCGGTGAGGTCCTGGCCAATCTCGCCCTTCGTCATCACCATAAGGGTGTGCGAAAAGAGACGAATGACGCGGATGTTGCCGGTCTGCGCCACCTGGTCGGCGGCGTGGGCGAACATGTAGTCGCCGAGCATGACCGTGGTGGTGTTGTGGAAGGCGCTGTTGACCGTAGGCCGTCCGCGGCGGGTGTCGGCGCCGTCGATGACGTCATCGTGCACGAGGGAGGCAGTATGCAGCAGCTCCACGGAGGCAGCGAGCGGCACCAGGAGGTCCAGGTTGTACTCACCAAACCGGCCGGCGAGAAGGGTAAGGGCAGGCCGCAGGAGCTTGCCGCCACCAGCCAGCACAACCTCCAACATCTCCGCTAGTGGTGCATAGTCAACTTGTTTGATGGACTGGAGGGTGCCCTCCACCCGTGCGAGGTCTTCCTGGACTGGGCCGAAGAGAATGCTGGTCTTCACTTGATCTCCTCACCCCGCTCCAGTGATACCGGCTCACCGATATCGCCCAGGCCGAAAAGCCACGCAGTGGAAGTCGCCGTGCGGGAAGCCACGTTCTGGAAATCGTCGCCCCGCAACTCGGCGATTCGGGACACGGTTTCCAGCAAATACGCTGGCTCGTTACGCTTGCGACGGTGAGCCTGCGGCGCCAGGTAAGGGGCATCCGTCTCTACAGCCATCCAGCGCAGCGGGATGCCGCCGGCCACAGCGCAAATGAGCTGCGCCTTGGGGTAGGTGCAGGTGCCGGGGATGGAAAGCATGAACCCGATCTGGATATAGCGCAAAGCGAGCATGAGGTCGCCGGCGAAACAGTGCATCACACCCAGTGGGCGGTCCTTGGGCCAATCGGGAAGCGCCTGCTCCTCATACGATGTGAGGACATTGAACGTCTCCTCGTCCGCCTGGCGGGAGTGGATCACGACGGGTAGACTCCGTCGCCGGGCAAGCTCAAGCTGCTGCCTGAATGCGTCCTGCTGCGCCTCTGGCGGCGACAGCATACGGTAGTAGTCGAGACCGATCTCGCCGACAGCCACCACCTTCGGCGAATCCGCCAACCGTTCCAGCGCGCCCAGGGTGCGGTTGTCCAGCTCCTTGGCGCTGTGCGGGTGTACTCCCACAGCCGCGTAAACGTCGGAGTGGGAGTCGGCCAGGTCCACGGCCCTCCAACTGCTCTCCATGTCGGTGCCGATCACAACGAACGCGGAGACCCCTGCTTTGCGGGCGCGATCGAGCACCTCGTCGCGGTCGGCGTCGAACTCCGGGTCCTGAATGTGGCAGTGGGAATCGACCAGCATTCTACTGCCCCAGCCTAGCTTCTTCTTCCTCGACAATCGAGGGGTCCAGCTTCTTGAAAAGAGGCTCTGGTTCCGGCAGCGACTGTCCCGGCTGCGGCCTGACGAACTGCCAGCCCGCGGCAGCGACGGCCCCTTCGCCGCCCAGAAAGGCGTGGAGCCGCTGGCAGGTGAAGGGCAGATACGGGTAGAGAGCAATCTTGAGGCCGCTGATAGCGCCGATGGCGGTATTGATGACGGTGGCGCAGCGTTCCCGGTTCCCCTTGATCAGGTTCCAGGGGGCGTTGCCTTCCACGTAGCGGTTCGCCTCCCGCGCCACCGTCATCGCCGACTCCAGTCCGGCGCGGAAGCGGCAGAGACCGATGTTCTCGCCGGTGCGGGCTATGGCCTCTTCCGTTCGGGACAGGAGGGCTCGATCGGCGGCGGTCAGCTCGCCGGGGCTGGGTACGGCAGCGCCGAAGTTGTGGTACGTGAAGGTCAGGACCCGATTCACCAGATTACCCCAGGTGGCCACGAGTTCATCATTGTTGCGCCGCACGAAGTCGTCCCAGGAGAAGTCGGCGTCGGAGGTCTCCGGCATGTTCACGGACAGATAGTAGCGGAGCGGGTCGGGATCATGGCGCGAGAGGTAGTCGGGTATCCAGACGGCCCGCTTGAGGCTGGTGGAGGCCTTGCACCCGCGAACTGTCTGATACTGATTGGCGGGGACGTCGTACGGGAGGTTGAAGGTCTCTCCGGTGGCCTCGCTATAAGCCAGAAGCTCGGCCGGCCAGCTAAGGGCATGGAAGAAAATGTTGTCCTTCCCGATGAAGTAGTAGCTCTTGCCTTCGGGGGCCTGCCAAAAATCACGCCAGCGCTCCGGCTCGCCACAGCGCTGAGCCCACTCCTTGGCGGCAGACAGGTAGCCGATGACGTTCTCGAACCAGACGTAGATGCGCTTGCCTTCGTAGCCCGGCAGGGGGATGGGGATACCCCACTCCAGGTCACGGGTGATAGCGCGATCCTTCAAACCCTGGGCAAGCAGGCCCAGAGAGAAGTTGAGGACGTTCTTGCGCCAGTGCTCTTTGTCACTGGACAGCCAGTCCTTGAGCTTATCGTTGTAGGCGCTGAGGCGCAGCATGAAGTGCTCAGAGTCCCTTATCTCCGGAGTGGTGCCGTCAAACTTGCAGCGGCGATCCAGCAGGTCCACGGGATCGAGGACGTTGCCACAGTTGTCGCACTGATCGCCGCGGGCAGCTTTATGGCCGCAGGAGGGGCAGGTGCCTTCCACGTAGCGATCCAGCAAGAATCGCTTCTCCTGGGCGCAGTAGGGCAGCTTCATGTTGTCCTTGTAGATGTCCCCTTTCTCCAGCAAGCGGAGGAAGATATCTTGGACGGTTCGCGCGTGGTTGTCAGTGCTCGTGGTGGTGTACAGCTCCCAGGCGATCCCCAGCCGGTCCCAGTCATCCAGGAACTCCCGATGAAACTCGTCGGCCACCTCAGCCGGCGTCCGGTTCTCCTCCTCCGCACGAACGGTGATGGGAGTGCCGTGCATATCGCTGCCGGAGACCATCAGGACGCGGTTTCCTACCGCGCGGTGGTAGCGCGCGAAGATGTCAGCGGGGAGGTAGGCGCCGACGATCTGTCCGGTGTGCAGGGAGCCGTTGGCGTAGGGCCAGGCCACACAGACAAGGATATTTTCGCTCATAGATTCGATTGGATTGTAGCATCCCCAGCGACGAGAGACGACTCCGCCCAGTGCAAACGAGCCCCGCGCACCGAAGCGTGCCGCACCCCTGTCACTGCCCCCTCTCGGGTCCCGAATCCAGCCACATACGGTACACATCGCGCCGGGGCAGGCCATAGAGCTTTACGACCTCCGGCACGGCTACCTTGGCGGGCTCCCCGGCTTCCTTGCGCCGCAGTAGCTCGGCGCGGGCTTCGTCGAGCGGGGGCACCGCGTCCTCCGCTCGTCCTGAGCCTGTCGAAGGGCGAGCGGCAGGTGAGGCGCCCTCGACGACCAGCGTGAACTCGCCGCGGGGCTCAGTGAACCGCTCCAGCGCCTCGCTGATGCGCCCGCGAAACACCTCCTCGAACGCCTTGGTCAGCTCCCGGCAAACGGCGATGCGGCGGTCGCCCCACTCGCTCCGCATGTCGGAGAGGCTGCGCGCGAGCCGGTGGGGCGACTCGAAGGCCACGACGGTGCGGGGATCATCACGAAGCGAGGCGAACAGACGACGCCGCTCACCGCTCCGGCGGGGGAGGAAACCCAGGTACGTGAACTGCCTCGTGGGGAGCGCCGATACGGCAAGCGCCGCCGTCACGGCGGAGGGGCCGGGAATTGGCCTGACATCGAACCCCGCCTCGACGGCTGCCGCCACCAGGTCCAGACCGGGATCGCTGATCACCGGCGTGCCGCCCTCCGAGACGAGGGCGACGTCACCGTCCTGCAGCGAAGCCAGAAGGCGGGGAATCCTCGCTTTCTTGTTGTGCTCGTTGTAGCTGACGAGACGGGCGCGGATGGCGTGGCGTGCCAGGAGCTTGCGGGTTGTGCGGGTGTCCTCGGCGGCGATCAGGGGGACGTCGCGCAGGACGCGTAGGGCACGCAGGGTGACATCCTCCAGGTTACCGATGGGCGTGGCGACGATGTATAGGGTGGGCATCTCGGGGCGATTATACTCAACACCGTAAGCGATAGGAAAAGGGTTTACTCTCCTTCGCCTTTGGCCCTATAACCGTTGACCCCGATTACGGGCGCTGATATAGTTTGATAAAGGCCCCCGCAGGTCCATTTCCCCGAGGCGAGGAGATATGAGTATATCAGCATACCGAGAACTCAGACCCGCCTACGGCTTCGATGAGGTGGCTATCGTCCCCGGGTCCGTCACCGTCAATCCGGAGCTCACCAACGTACGCTTCGCCCTGGGCGAGTTCACCTTCGAGATCCCGATCCTGGCCGCCGCTCTGGACTCCGTGACCGATCCTGGCTTCGCGGCGGAGATGGGCCGGCGAGGCGGCCTGGCGGTGATGAACCTGGAGGGCCTCCAGTTCCGCTACGATGACCCCCAGGCGGCGATCACCGAGATTACTCAGGCTGGTCAGGACGAAGCGGCAGCGATCATTCAGAAGCTGTACGCAGCCCCCCTTCGAGAGGAGCTCATCGGCCGCCGCATCGGTGCGGCCAAGGAGGGCGGAGGCGTCTGCGCGGTCTCCTGCACACCCGCTAACACGAAGAGGCTGGCCCCCATCGCCGTGGACGCCGGCGTCGATATCTTCGTCGTCCAGTCCACCGTCACCACCGCCCGCCACATCTCCCGCAGCCTGAGGGGCCTCATCTTCGAGGAGCTGTGCGAGAACATTCGCGTGCCCGTGCTGGTGGGCAATACCGTGACCTTCGCGGCGGGCAAAGAGCTGATGGAGACGGGGATCTCCGGCCTCCTTGTGGGCGTGGGGCCCGGCGCGATCTGCACCTCGCGCGAGGTGCTGGGAGTTGGCGTGCCCCAGGTGTCGGCGACCATTGAGATCGCCGCCGCCCGCGACCAGTACTACCGTGAGAGCGGACGCTACGTGCCGATCATCACGGACGGCGGCATGCGCAACGGCGGCGACATCTGCAAGGCGCTGGCCGCCGGCGCCGACGCCGTCATGCTCGGCTCGGCTTTCGCGCGGACGGAGGAGGCCCCGGCGAAGGGAACCTCGTGGGGGATGTCCACCGGCCACGCCGAGCTTCCGCGGGGCACGCGCATCACCGTAGGCGTGGACACTACGCTGGACCGCCTGCTGTTCGGGCCGACGTCCAAGACGGACGGCACCGAGAACCTGGTGGGGGCAATCCGCACCTGCATGGGCGTCTGCGGCGCCCAAACGATCGGCGAGCTGCACGAGGCGGAGATGGTCGTCGCGCCCTCGATCAAGACGGAGGGCAAGGTCTACCAGCTCAGCCGGTAGGCGCTCTGTCATTCTGAGCGGAGAGACGGTCTTTCGACGTTAAGGACTCTCTCGCGAAGGAATCTGGGGTGGGGAGGCGGGGTGGGTCGGGTGGCCTCTGACCTGGTTCTTCATTC
>MGNZ01000129.1 GCA_001795235.1 Chloroflexi bacterium RBG_16_64_32
AGCTGCCCCAGCGGCCGCTCGAGGCGCTCGCCGCGACTATCCGTGTATGATAGGACACTTGTCAGGTCTCCGGCGCTCAGCGACTTGACGAACCGGCGCAGGTCCTCGTGAGACTTCGCGTAGGCGTCGCGTATCGCTTCCAGCACCCGACCTTCCTGTAGCCGTGGCATCCCAACCGTCCCCGATTGCGCCCAGCGCGCGAGCCAAAGCACCTGAGCGCCGACGACGTGCACCAAGTTCCCCTGCACGCTCCCGAAGCTGGCGCCCATTTCCCTTCCCAGTTCCCCTTCGCTCAGCTCTGACGCGGCGTCCAGAACGTGGTTGTTCGCCCACTCGTTATACTCGTATAGTGCTCGTATCTGTTCGAGAGCGCTCATTCGAACCTCGCTTCTAGAGTCCCTTGTACCACTCCGCGATCGCTTCCCCTATCTCGTGCGGGCGGTCCTCCTGCACGAAGTGGGCGCCGGGACCGATGTCCACCGTCTTCAGATTGCGGACGTTCTTGCGGCACCACTCGATCAGCGGCTCCCGCATAATCGCCCCGGGCCTTGCGTAAAGCAAGAGCTTAGGGATGTCCGACTTCCCCAGCCACCGGCTGTAGGCCTGTACAGCGTCAACCACGTCCGGCGGCTGGCCCTCGATGGGGATCTCGTTGGGCCAGCGCCAGGTCGGCTTGCGGCTGGGCGGGTCCACGTACGGCTCCCGGTAGCGGTCCATCTCCTCGTCTGAGAGCTTGCGGAGGATCGCGCCGGGCAGCACCCCCTCCACGAACATGTTCTGGTTGATGATCATGTTCTCGCCCACATCGGGCGTGCGGAACGCCTGGAACATCTGCCTTGCCTGCTCCGGCCACTCGTCCCAGGTCACCGGCCGCACGATCGCCTCCATGAACGCGATCCCCTTGACGTTGTCCTCGTTACGCCGCGCGTAATGGAACGCCAGCGCCGAGCCCCAGTCGTGGATCACGAACGTGATATTGCGCAGGCTCAGCGCCTCGATGAAGCCTTCCACGTACCCGGAGTGGTCGAAGAAGCGGTACTCGATGTCCGGCTTGTCCGACTTCCCCATGCCGATGAGGTCGAGGGCGATGCACCTGCCCAAAGGAGAAACGTGCGGGATGACGTTACGCCACAGGTAGGACGAGGTGGGGTTGCCATGAAGGAAAACCACCGGGTCGCCGGAGCCCTCCTCGACGTAGTGCAGGCGCGAGCCCTGCACTTCCACGAACCTCGACTCGAACGGGAACGCCGCCGATATCTCTTGCTGGGTCATCACTTCCTCTCCCGTTGCCTCTCCTCGCTCGCTCTTCGAGTGCTGGCCTGGTGGTGAGACCCTTCTCCGCCTCAGGCGGATCAGGGTGACAACAACCCGGTGTCGTTCAGGGCCCTTCGCTCTGTCATTCTGATCCGCCGAAGGCGGAGAAGAATCTGGCGCCCCGCTCAGGCAGACGCCCGTAGGGATGAACTCCGCGAAGAATCTCCTACTTCCTACTTCCTTCTTCCCACTTCCCACCTCGCCCGTACAGCCTCACCCGCAGGTCCTCCACCACGTTCGTGCCGTCCAGGCGCAGATGACGCGGGTTGAATCGATCGCTACTGACGGAGACGATGAGGTTGGAGGGGTCGGCGTCTACGGGCAGCGGTAGCCCGGCGACGCCGAAGTCGTCCGTCGTCGCCTCCGCCTGCGCTTTCCCGCCGGCGCCGACGACCCGCACCTGGGCGCCGGCCACGGGTGGTTTCTCCCCTCGGGAGTCGGTGTCGTTCTCCAGCACGGTCACCGTGATGGTGCGGCCGTCCATGGCTGGTTCCAGGATGACGTCCATGTCCAGCAAATACACGAAGGGGGCCGGGACCACGGCTTTCAGGCCAGCGTCGAGGACGGCCTGGACCTGGTTTGCCGCTAGCTCCGTGTCAATGGGCGCCATGCCGTGGTCGGCCGTGATTACGAACAACGTGGAGTCCATCAGCCCTCGCTGCTCCAGTAGCGACAGGATCTCGCCGATACGTTTGTCCGTCTCCATAAGCGCTGTGCGCACGGCGTCGTGGTGGGGGCCGTAGTCGTGGCCTACCGCGTCCGACAGGAAGAAGCTTTGCAGCGTGAACATCGGCGGTGGGAGGGTGTCGTCCCCGAAAAGCAGCAGGGCCTGAGCCTGCCCCTGGCTGTCGATGCGCGAGTAGCGGTAGATGTCTTCCTGTCCCTCCTCTCGCCAGCGGGGGTGCGTGTCGTCGTAGTGGGCGCGGGTAACGTCGCGGAGCTTCTCGGGGTCGCAGACCAGGCGGCGCTCCAGAGCGGCGTGACCGGCCCCCCGTGCGCTGGGCTCGTTGATCGAGGCCGTGAGGGCGCCCTTTTTGCCGTCCCACTTCCCGTACACGCGGTGCACCGCCTCGTACAGCGTCTCCACGCCATCGGCCAGGAACCTGGCGGTATCGAACTGCATCCCCTGGGGTGTGATGGTCTGGCGGCTCTCCCGCAGGTAATAGACGGGGTTCACGATGTCGTGGTGGCCGGACCAGGCGCCGGTGCCAAGGGTGTTGTGGCTGGGCCAGGTAATGGATGGGAACGTCACCATCGTGCCGTAGCGAAACATGAGGCCGCCATCCACCAACCGTTTCAGGTTGGGGATCGACTCCGCGTCCTTCTCCAGCCGCTCCAGGAGCTGGGTGTTGCTCAGCCCGTCCAGGAGCATGACGTAGACGCGCTCCGGCCTTCGCTCCAACTCGCCCTGCGGACTCCGGTCCAGGGCCTCCTCGATTGGCTTGCCGTCCTGCCGCTTCAGGTAGACGTCCGGCTCCACGCCTCTGTCGCTGGAGGTGCGGCCGCTGGCGTCCATGCCGTCGATGAGGGGAAGGCCAAGGAGCAACGCCAGCGTGGGGGCCACGTCCACCTGGGCGCAGAGAGCGTCCGTTATCCCGGGTTTGATACCCGGCCCGCACAATACGAGCGGCGCCCGCGTTTGCACGACGTCCAGCGCGCCGTGCTGACCCGGCTGCCGCCCAAAGGCGTACGTCTTCGGGTTTACCGCGATGTCCGGCGCGTTGGGGCTATCGAAGAGCTGGGCGATCCGCTCCAGCGCCAGCGGGTAGGTGAGGTGCTCCGGCTCGATGAACGCCTGCGCAGGGTCCGATCCCGAGTAGCCGGACCTAGCGGCCGCATCCAGCTCCTCGGACAGGGTGGCCAGGGCTGTCGGGTCCTGGTTAGCGATGGGGTCCTCCCCGATCCGCTCCACGATACGATAGCCGTATCCGGGCAGACGCCCGCCCGCTACGCGCGTCGGCGTCTGGGCGCCGCCGTCCGCGCTGCGCCTGCCGGCATCAGCCGTAGGCTGACCCGCCTCCGGCGGGGGCAGGTGGAAGCGCTGGAAGCGGATCATCCCCCGCCTGGCCCACACCTCGTAGGCGCCGTCACGGTAGGTGATCGCCAGGTCGGTCTGCTCTCCGCGCACGGGGTCCGTGAGCAGCGCCGCGATGGCGTGGTTCCCTGACTCTTCCTGGTTGGGGTCCAGCCCCTGGCCGCCGGGCCGCTCCGGCCCTACACCGTCGGCGGGCTCCTCCTCTATCGTCATGATCAGTTCCTTTCGCCGCTGTTCGTGTGCTTTGGTCTACCGTGGATGGCAGCACCCGCCTGAGGCGGACACGATTGCTCCTATGCCTCAGCCTTCTCCACCGAAGGCGGATCCGCCTCTGGCGGAAGGACGGGGTCTCCTAATACGCTTTCGCCTCACCATCGTTCCTCGTGCACCAACTCCCCTAACTCCACTCGCTTCTTCCCCAGGCTCATGGGGACGGCCGGACTAGGATAGCCCAGCGCCAGGATCACGACGACCCGCCAGCCCTTCCGGCCGGTCGCTGGGTCCTGCATGTCCTGCGGCAGCTGGAGCTTCTCGCGGATGCAGGCCTGGTCGTGGATCGAGGTCGGGCAGGAGGCGATCCCCTGCGACCAGGCGGCGAGCATCATGTTCTGGGCCGACCGCCCGGCGTCGAAGTCGCTGCCGTCCGGCGGGCAGCACACGGCGATGCCGACCTGCGCGGCGAGCAGCGGCTGCGTGAACTGGCCGCAGGTCGCCAGCTCCTTCAGCCACTCGCGGTCTCGCGCGACGACCAGCCGCGTGGGCTGCGTGTTCTTGGAGCTCCCGGCCATCCTACCCGCCTGGAGGATCTTGTCCAGCTTCTCCTCCTCGATGGGCTTGTCCAGATAGGCCCTAGTGTCGCGCTTGCTGACTATGCACCGGTAGGCGTCCATTCCCTCCTCCTGCTGTGTGGCTCCGGCCTCCGCGCGGCGGGGCCGGCGAACGCGGCGGCCTTCGTGCTGCTAATGCTACAAGAACGGGCGGCCCGGCGCAGCACCCTGGGAGCGGGGGGCGTCCGCGTTGACACCCGCCCGGTCCGCGCGCACAATCGCGGTCCTTGCCCCTACCTCAGCCAGCGCCTTCCGCCCGTTGTCAGCCGCCGACGGTTCAGCCGCGCCGCACCTTCAGCAGGTATAGAGCAACAGCCCCAATGACCAGCACCCCAATGGCGACCCATAATGACGGCGGGAATTCGACCCCGAACGCTGGCTTCTCGCCATCTCCTCGGAGAGCGGTGGTCACTGAGTCCAGCTGACCGAAAACGGGCGGGCTGACCATTCCCAGCACAGCGGTGGTCGCAGCTACGATGACCGCCAGGATCAGGGCGTACTCGGTCAAAGACTGGCCGCGTTCTCGGTCGGCGCGGGCAAAGAGCCGCGTCAGGGCCGCCCCAGCGTCGCGAAATATCGCCATCCTATTCGACCCGCACAGCTTTCCCTTTAAAGACAGACGCACTGAACTGCCCCACGTTACAGGTCGTGCTCCTCTGCCCTCGCCGCCACAGGGCGCTACCGAAGCCACCGCTTGCGAGCGTGCCGGCGCTGACTCGCCCGTTGACACCCGCCCAGCCCAGCCGCCATCTTCGCCCTGACCACCGCGGGTGGCTAGTCTTCGACGAGTGCTGGACTCGTTGGAAGTAACGCGGCAGTGGACGCACGCGTCATATGAGGTGCACACACCACTCGGAGGAAACATGGTCGGTAGCGGAGAGACAGCACCATACCGGGGCGAGACCTTCTCCGGCACTCCTGTGGGGCAACCACCCCAGTCGGTTCAGGTATCATCGCAGGCTCCTGTCGAGCACGAAGAACGCGAGCGGTCTAAGTCCCGGTCCGGAACCTATTGCCCGGACTGTAACTCCAAGGTCGTTCGGGTCAGCGGCGGCGTTCTCTGGTGTTCGGTATGCCGAAGGATGGCCAGATCAAGTCGGAAACCGAACTCCGTTTTTGGATTGTTCATCCTCTGCGCAGTCGTCCTGGTGCCGTTGGTGTTGGGCGCCTTCTACTTCAACGGTAGCTTCGACCACAGGCTGGCCGCAGACGGCCTAAACTGGCAGCCGTGCAGGGAGCGATACGATGGGCCGGAGCTCTGCGGCGACGAACTCCCTGCTGGCGCTGGTGTCCGCAACGGCGTGCAAGATTGGTTTCGGCATCTGTACTAGAGGCGCTGCGCGGGTCTCCGAGGTAGCGACCCAGTAGCCTACCGGCTGTGGCGCGCCCTACGGGCCCCAGGGGCTCGGCCACGGGGTCGGGCGGTTCGGCTCGCAGTGCGGCCCGCCCCTATCCCCTCCGCATGTTGTGCCTTCTGGCGTACGGGGCGCCCGGCGCGCAGCAGATGCGGCCCCGTTGACACCCGCCCAAGGGGCCCAGGCGCACAATGCCTGCGGCGGACAGTCAGGTCGCGCCTGCACCCCCTCATCGCTGCCCGCGTGAGACCGCCGCGGCGCTCGCTGTCCGCCTTGTCACGCGTCCTCCAAGGGCCACAAGACCGGCCCACCGCAGCCAGCCTCTTCCGCTATAATACCGGCATGTCCCGCATCGTCGTCAGGTACTGGTCCAACACGGAGCCACCGTGGGACCGGGACGTCCCCTGGATCGTGCGCTTCGCCGTGCGCTGGGGCATCACCATGGTGGGTTTCGTGGCGGCAGCGTGGATCGTCCGCGGTGTGGAGGTCGAGGGCTGGGAGTCGCTCCTGCCGGCCTCGGCCATCTTCGTGGCGGCCCGTGCCCTCCTGCGACCGCTCCTGGTGTTCCTGACCTGCCCCCTTCAGCTCCTGACGCTGGGGCTGTTCATCTTCGTCGTCAACGCCCTGGTGCTGGCGTTCACCGCCTGGTTGTCGGGACAGCTCGGCATCGAGTTTCACGTGGACGGCTTCATCGCCGCCTTCCTGGGTGCGCTGGTGATCTCTGCGGTCTCTTTCGTACTGTCTCGCTTCCTGCGACGTAATCCTATCGCCCGCGCCGCCGCCTAGCCGCGCTCAGCAAAAGGAAACCGGAAACTCGCGAAACGTGGCCGCCGTTTCGGCTTCGGCGTCTTAAGTTTCGTACGGGTTGTGGCGCTAGGGCGTCACTCTGTACACGTGGTCGCCGCCGCGGCAGCGGTCCTGCACCTTGATCCCGATCTTGTCCCCCGGACCGGCCTCTTCCACCTGATCGTGCTCAACCTGCATGCTCTCGACGACCAGCTCCAGGTCTGTGGTGTGGCCCTTGACGTGGATCGTGTCGCCTACCCGCAGCTTTCCCGTGAGGTCTATCCCCGCCACGCCGATTCGGGCGAAGTAGTCCGATACGCGGCCGATCTCTTCCTCCTCGGCCATGGTGTCTGCCCTCCTTCTCGTTGTACCGGTTCGGCCTGATTCTACTCTCGCCTCCGCACCCTATCAACCGTTGCCGAAGGAAAAAGGCCGCGGTGTCAGCCGCGGCCCTGGAGCCGATGTCCTGCGGAACCTATCCGTCCCTCATCCCTACAGGACGGCGTTGCGGAACCCCGGTCCGCTTGGCGACGGGCCCGTAGGCGCTTTTTTCCTCGAACCATCCCTCGGGGCTACGCCGGATCATCACCAGGAACGCCTCCACCACGGTGGAATCGAACTGAGTCCCCGAGTTGGTCGCGATCTCGATGGCGGCCCGCTCGCGGGACATCGCGTGGCGATAGGGCCTGCGGGAGGTCATGGCGTCATAGGCGTCCACTACCGCGAACACTCGAGCCCCCAGCGGTATCTCCTCGCCCGCCAGTCCCCGCGGGTAGCCCTTGCCGTCGCACCGTTCATGGTGGGCCCAGACGATCTCCGCCGCATCACGAAGAAAATCAATCCCTTTAAGGATCTCGTACCCCAGCTCGGAGTGGCGGCGCATGTCCCGCCACTCCTCCTCGTCGAGGGCCGCCGCCTTGCGCAGGATGCTGTCTGCCACGCCAATCTTGCCGATGTCGTGCAGCGCCGCCGCATACTCGATCTCCAGAACTTTTTCTGGGTCGAGTCCCATCTCCCTGGCCACCACCGCCGCCATTCTCGACACCC
This sequence comes from Chloroflexi bacterium RBG_16_64_32, assembly GCA_001795235.1. Taxonomy (GTDB): domain Bacteria; phylum Chloroflexota; class Dehalococcoidia; order SM23-28-2; family RBG-16-64-32; genus RBG-16-64-32. Next base: position 7,365 of record MGNZ01000129.1, read on the forward strand.
GCCGCGCGTGGCGGTGTGTCATCTTATCTCGAATGTCCAGCGCCGTGCTGAGTACGTCCACCACCGCGGAGGACAGCCGGTTGTTGCTGGCCACCGAATCGCTCTGGTCAAACCCCTTGCGCTCTAGCTTGTTGGCGTACAGCTTGGCGTCAGCCCAATGGATGACCTCCTCAAGGTCCGTGCCGCCCCACGGGTAGCCGCCGACACCGATTGACACGCCCAGGTAGATATTGGCGTGGCCGTTCTCCCAGACCGGCACCGCGCTCAGCTCATCCCAGAGCCGCCAGGCCAGTTGGTCCGCCTCTCGGCGGTCCGCGTCCGGCATGATTACGGCGAACTCATCGCCACCGATGCGGGCGGTGACGTGGCCCGGCCCGACGGTTCGGTTCAGGATGCGCCCGAACTGATGGAGGACGACATCGCCCACTTGGTGGCCGAACTCGTCATTGATCGCCTTCAGGTCATCAACGTCCATCATGGCGACGGAGAGATTCTTGCGGGACCGCTCGGCCTTTTCCAATTCCTCCTCAAGCCGCTCGTAGAAGAAGCGGCGGTTCTGGAGCTGGGTCAGGTCGTCGCGGGACGCGATGTCCTGGAGCTCGGTTTGGCGGTGTAGGAAGATTGCTGCGGCCCGGTCACGCTCCGCCTGCATCATCTTGCGCGTCCAGCGCAGCAGGATCTCGCCGGCCAGGGCCACGCAGGTGAGAAACAGGCCCATGGACACCACAACTATCCAGCCACCCTCGAGGATACCCAACGTTGCAAGCAGCGTCAGCCCGCTGACTATCGATACGACGCCTGCTAGTCGGAGCAGGAGGAACGCGCGGCCCATTGAGCCGGCTTGGCCGTGCTCGTCGGCGGGTGATTCTTCGTCCGGGGTAATCAGCTGCGGCTGCGTATGTCCAACAGCCGTCTGGTGTTCTGCCAACGTTCCAGCCGGGTCCCCATCGTCCGCGGTCATGCGTTCATAGCCTCCGCCCTTCGGTGCTCTCAATCGCCGATGCCGTCGCGGCAGGCCGCGCGGCTTCTATCAGCTTAGACGGGAGTGAGCGCGCTGGCCGTTACAGGTGCAGGGTGAACAGTCGGTTCACATAAGGTGGGAGGCGCACGGAGTCCTCGGCGCAATTATCGATGCGGGCGCGGCGCTGGTCTGCACCGCTACCGGCGCCCCGCCCTCGACCGCAATTTGCCGTCCCCCCATAATGGAACGGTATCGCCATGAACGCTGGAGAACGCCTCCGCCGCTTCCTTGCCGTCTCCTCGCTTGCAGCCCGTATCTATTTCGGCTACAAGGCCATCACCGTGCGTGAACGCCGCCTGAACCTACCCGCAGACGAGGCCGATTCCCGCCGTCGCGCCCAGCACGCCTGGTCCGCCCAGGAGATCTATGACCTGGCCGTTCGCCAGCAGGGCCTCCTCATCAAGTTCGGCCAGATCGTTGGTTCCCGCCCCGACCTGATCCCTGACGAGTACGTCTCTGCGCTATCGCGGCTGCAGGACCAGGTGCCCGCTCGCCCCTTCCCCGTTATCGAGCGCCAGGTCGTCAGGGAGCTCCGTCGTCCCCTCCACGACGTCTTCTCCCAGTTCGACCGCGAACCCATCGCCTCCGCCTCCCTGGCCCAGGTCCACAGGGCCACCCTCAAGGACGGCCGCACTGTCGCTGTCAAGGTGCAATACCCGGGCATCTGGGACATCGTGCGGACCGACCTTGACAGCATCCGCTTCCTCCTGCGCATTCTCGCCGTGCTAGAGCGGAATCTGGACTTCGGTCCGATCATCGAAGAGGTCAGCCGCAACGTTCCCCTGGAGCTGGACTTCATCAACGAAGGCCACAACGCGGAGCTCATAGCTGCCAACTTTGGCTCCCGCCGGGACATAATCGTGCCCCGCATCCACTGGGCGTACACCACCCGCCGCGTCCTTGTCATGGAGCTCCTGGAAGGCATCAAGATCACCGACGTCGACTCCCTGGAGGGCGCAGGAATCGATCTCCAGGCCGTCTCGCAGCTCGTCACCGACGCCTACTGTGAGCAGCTCTTCCTGCACGGCGTATTCCACGCCGATCCACACCCCGGCAACCTGTTCGTGCGGCCCGGGCCGCAGCTCGTAATGCTGGACTTCGGTCTCTGCCGAAAGCTGGATGACCAGTTCCGCCTAGGCTACGCCAAGCTGGTTAACGCCATGATCACGGGCAACGCCCCAGAGATGGTCCAGGCCTTCCGCGAGCTGGGGTTTCGGGTCAAGCATGCTGATGATCCGATGCCCTTTCTGGCAATGGGGCGGGCGTTTCTGGAGTCCAGTCAGCCGGGGCGCGGCTACGCGGACCCCGATCTCGTGGCGGAGGCCAACGCTCGGATGGCCCGAGCGATCCGCGCCAATCCTATAGTGGAGATACCGCGAGAGTTCTTGCTAATCATGCGTGTGACGGGCCTGTTGAGCGGACTGGGCAAGCGGCTAGACTCGCGGGTGGATCTGCTGGCGACGCTCCTGCCGTACACAAGGGTTGCATTGGAGGGGGTGCGGTGAGTCCACTTCTTCACGAAGGTCGGCATTCATAGCGCTTGACCGCTAAAACGCCAGCATTGTAGAATTAGTCTAGAGTGCCCCATCAGGTTTTCAGCGAGTTATAGTGAGGTTCGTGCCCGTGGTTGACCGCTTTCGTGACAGCTCCGAGTCCTTCTCCACCCGTTGGATTACCCTTGGCCAAGCCTGCAAGCTCCTCGGTGTCAACGAGTCCACGCTCAGGCGCTGGGCCGATGCGGGACACGTCCGCTCGTTCCGCACCCCCGGTGGCCACCGGCGCTTCTCAGAGGAGGATCTGCGGAGCCTAGTGGCCGGACGTGGTGGGACTGGGGGAGAGCCCTACACCTCCCTCGGCCAGCTTGCCCTCACCCGTATCCGCCGCCGCCTGCAACGGGGCCGCGGCCAGGCTCCTTGGTACGCTAACATCTCCGAGGAGGAGAGAGAACGGCTGCGCTCCCTGGGCCGCCGGCTGGTCGCACTCGGCTCCGAATACCTGACCAAAGGCGCCCGCCGCTCCAACCTTATCGACGAAGCGCGCGAGATCGGTCACGAATACGGCCGCGAGCTAGTCCGCGACCGATTGAGCATGCGCGATATCCTGGAGGCGTTCACGTTCTTCCGCAAGGGCCTGGATGACGCGGCCATGGAGCTGGCCCAGAAGAACGATCTCACCTCTGAGGACGCGGTCGAAGTGTGGGAGCTCCTCTCCAACCTGGCCGACCAGGTGCTCCTGGCCATCGCCGAGACCTATGAGCAGGCGGAGACTCCAGCGGCAAGCACCAGATAACCCTGCATGCGCTACTACCCGGTGTTTCTAAACATCGCCGGCAAGCCCGTGGTGGTGATCGGCGGTGGTGAGGTAGGGCTGCGCAAGGTGGAAGGTCTCCTGGACGCCGGAGCGCAGGTGACTATCGTCAGCCCCACGCTACATCCCGGCCTGGAACCGCTGGTCGCCCAGGGTACGGTCAGGCACATCGCCCGCGCCTACGCCTCGGGCGACCTGGAGGGCCACGTCCTCGCCTTCGTCGGCACCGACGACCGCACGGTGAACGCCGCCGTGGCCCGCGAGGGGAAGGAGCGGGGCGTCTGGGTGAATGCCGTGGACGACCCTGTCAACTGCGACTTCATCATGCCCGGCGTCGTCCAGCGCGGCGACCTCATTGTGGCCGTATGCACCAGCGGCGGCAGTCCCGCCATGGCCCGCAAGATGCGCGAGGAGCTGGAAGCGTTCCTCACCGAGGACCACGCCCGAATGCTGAATCTGGCGGCCGAGGTCCGTCAGGAGCTACGTGATCGGGACGTGGTGATAGACCCGGAGGTCTGGAACGCGGCCCTAGATGAGGAGATGAGACGGCTCCTGACCGAAGGACACCGAGAGGAAGCGAAGCAGCGCCTGCTGCGGTCTCTGCTTGAGCCGGCGAAAGAGCGATGAAGCGCGAATCGAGGGTCGTATCCTGCGTCGGGGTTAACCATCGCACGGCACCGGTGGAGGAGCGCGAGAAAGTGGCCTTCTCGGCCGAGGATCTGCCGGCCGCCCTGACGCGGCTGGACGGCGAGCTCGGCGGCGCCGTTATCCTCTCCACGTGCAACCGTACGGAGCTGTACGCGACCACAGACGGCGACGTCTCGCACGCGGAGCGCCTGCTGATCGCCCTGACGGCCTGCAAGGGGACGCAGCTGGACCCCCGCCTGACCTACTTCCTCACCCACGATGAGGCCGTGAGGCACCTGTTCCGGGTCGCCGCCGGCGTCGACTCAATGGTCCTGGGTGAATCCCAGATACTAGGCCAGGTCCGGGACGCCATGTCCGCGGGCACTCAGGCGGGATCCCTTAACAGCGTTCTCTCCCGCCTGTTCCACTGCGCCTTGCGGGTGGGCAAACGGGCCCGCAGCCAGACCAAGATCAGCCGGTACTCCGTTTCCGTGAGCTCGGCGGCCGTGGCCCTGGCTAGGAAGACCGTGGGCGCCCTTGACGGCAAGACGGTGCTTGTCATGAGCGCCGGCTCCACCGGCAAGCTGACCGCTCGTAGCCTGGCCGACTGCGGCGCCGCGCGGATACTCGTGGCCAACCGGACACCGAAACGCGCCGCCGCCCTGGCGGACAGCATAGGCGGGCGGGCGGTCCCGTTCTCGGGGCTCCAGCGCGCTCTGGCGGCGAGCGATGTGGTGATCAGCGGCACCGGGGCCGAGGGGTTTGTGCTCGGACCGGAGCTGGTAGCGCCGGCCGCCGCTGGCCGCAACGGCAGCGCCCTCGTCCTGATCGACATCGCCGTGCCACGCGACATCGACCCCGCCGTGCGCGAGATCCCGGGGGTGCGCCTGTTCGACATCGACGACGTTGAGGCGGTGTCGCGGGCCAGCATGCGCGGCCGGCGCCGCGAGGTACTGCGGGTGGAGGCGCACGTTGAGGATGAGGTCGAGGACTTCGTGACCTGGTGGCGCTCTCTGGATGTCGTCCCCGCCATCGCCGCCCTCCGCGAGCGGGCGGAAGATCTCCGCCGGCGCGAGACGGAGAGGGCGCTTCGCCGTTTGCCCGATCTCAGCGACGAGGAGAGGGAGCGCATCGACGCGATGACGCGCGCCATCGTCAAGAAGATGCTCGACCGCCCGATCGCGCGCCTCAAGAACGGCGGTGACGCGGGCGCATATATGGAGGCTCTGCAGGACCTGTTTGAGGTGCGCCGCAGCCCTTCGGGGAGACGGCGCTAGGCCCGGCAAAGACTGGTGTTGTGTCCTATCGCCTGTTCGTGGTCGGCAGCCGCGGTAGCCCGCTATCGCGGCGGCAGACCAGGTTAGCTCTCGACGCCCTCCGAGGGGAGCGGCCCGATGCCCGCTTCCAGATGCGGGCCATCCGCACCACCGGCGACAGGTCGCGCGCCTCCCTGAGCCAGATCGGCGGGCGCGGAGTGTTCGTCGCAGAGCTGGAGCGGGCGCTGCTGGACGGCGAGATCGACATCGCCGTGCACAGCCTGAAGGACATGCCTTCTGAGAGCACGGACGGGCTGGCCGTGGGCGCCGTCACGGAGCGCGCCGACGTACGCGACGCCCTGGTCTCGCGCAAGGCCCTGACC
>MGNZ01000130.1 GCA_001795235.1 Chloroflexi bacterium RBG_16_64_32
GGGACTAACCGCCCCTCCGCGCTCCCGTAGTCTAGTCCGGCCAAGGATCGGGGCCTTTCGAGCCTCAGACGCGGGTTCGAATCCCGCCGGGAGCATTTATTTCAGGACTCGAACCGCGTAGGATTCGGTTTTGGTTGGGCCCGAGTCTATTGGGATTTCACCCCGAAACCGGACGGTTGATTGCATGTGGCCTCGATGGAGCCTCGCTACCTATGCACTTTGTCAAGGCGCCGAACTCGAAGCAGACGGGTTCTCTCCACGGGCGTCGTGATGTGCATCGTTCCGTGTCAAATGGAATCAGTCAAGCTGGCCGTGCCTACGGAGCTTCCGCCACGGGGGCCGCATCTTCTCTTTCTCTCTCCGCCTCGACGGCGTGAAGGGAGCGCTTGAAGAGAGGTGCGGGGAGCACGCTCACGAGGATGATGACCAGCACCATGACGCTGAAGAGGGCATCCGAAACGACTAGGGCGTTCAGCGCAGTCACCGCAACGATCAGGCCCACTTCGCCCCGCGGCGTCATGCCCCAGCCGATCGCAAGAGACTCGTGGCGCGACATGCCTTGGAGACGGGCGGGGATCGCGCAGCCTGCGACCTTGGAAATGAGAGCGACGACCGCTAGGACAATCGTAAACAGGAGCAGCTCCGGCGTCCCCCATACCACTTGGAGGTTCACCGCGAGACCGAGGGAGATGAAGAAGATGGGCGTGAAGACGGCCTCGAGGTAGCGGGCGCCTTCGGTGAACTCGTCCTTCAGAGGGGCCGAGGCGAACAGAGTCCCGGCGAGGAATGCGCCGATGATAGCCGAGAGCCCGATGGTCTCGGCAATCAAACCGTAGAAGAACGCGATTGCCATCGCGGTGAGGAATCCAGCGTGCGAGATGCCGTACTTGAGCCCCACGGCCTGAACGCGGAGGACGACCGGATTGAAGAGATAGATGCCGACCAAGATTGCAATCACGATGAAGGCCACGGCTTTGATCAACAGGATTGCAACACTGACTGGGTCGACTCCGCCATGGGTCATCCCCACGATGACGGATAGCACGAGGAGCCCAAGGATGTCGTCAACCACCGCGGCGCCCATAATCGTCCGACCAACGTCCTTCTTCATCAGGCCGAGGTCCAGGAGGATGGACGCGGCAATCGCAACACTCGTAGCCGTGAGCGTGACGCCAACAAAGGCCGCCATCGTGAACTGAGTGCCGCTCCCTCCCAGTCCGCTTGGTGGGACTAGGTACCACGCGATGACGAATCCCACAACAAGCGGCAGGAGAACTCCGCCCAAGGCCACGAGGATGTTCTTCCGCGTGTAGATCGCGCGGAAGTCGGACTCGAGTCCAATCAGGAACAGGAGGAAGATTGCGCCCAACGCCGAGAGGGTGCTGATGAAGTCGGGATCGAACTGGAAGATCCCCAGGCTACCGAGGACACTCTGGCCAACCAGAATACCGATGAAGATCTCGCCTATGATGGTGGGCTGGCGAAACCGCTTGATGAAGAGGTGACTCACCACGGCCAAGGTGAGCAGGATCGTCAGTTGCTCGTACAGCGCCCCCGCGCCTGCTCCAGCCATCGCGGGAGGAAAGGCGGAACGATATTAAACCACTCAGAGGGAAACCCCGTAGAGTGGTCTCAATCCCAGGAGCGGAGGAGCAGCCAGTTCAGGCGCCGGCGAGGCGGTTCAACAAGCGGACAACATCGCCAGGTTCTTGGACATTGAATCGAGCCCGTCTGACCCATGCGGGACCCGGGCAAACGCAGAGCGCCTCAATCTCGCCTTCGATCTTCTGGATCCGTTCGCCGGCTAGCAGCGGATGGCGGCTTGTCGCTGACTTCGAGGTCATCCACGTCTAGGTCCTTGAACAACTCAAGCACCGAGGCGCTGTAGAGGGTAGGAAGAGCCACCTCGGCTCCCTGCCCAAGGCCCGCTCCGAGGAAACGACGCCCACGGTCGTTGCCACGACGGTGAGGAGAATCACGAAGAACGCCGCTTGGAGGAATTGAATTTCACATAATGGGGCCGTTGTCTGGCGTCGAAGCGGCAGGCGGGACCTAGGTGAGCGAGGTTGTTTGGGAAACGTAGATCCGAGTGATGCCTGCATTCCCAGGGACGGTCGGTCGACCTTCCGCTATCGTCCTGGGATTCGGATCTTCCAGGGTCCGTACCGTAGGCCGGTGATCAAAGGGGACGGTTGGCCGTCCGGTTGTCCTTTCTCACTCGAGAGAACGCATGTGTGGCTGGCGCACGCCGGAGAAAGCCTTCATTCGATGGCGGCTGCAGGCGATGGACGCGCGTTGTGATCTCCCGACGATACGGATGGGGATACCTATTTAGACGATGACCTCTACTGTGGTAGCGAAAACAACAATCCGAGGCGTAACACCCGTCAGGATGCCCCTCCGTTGTCTTTCAGAAGGGGTGGGACCCGAGAGGGTTCCGCGGGGCCGCGTTGCCCAGGGATGACCTGGCGCCGGCCCAGAAAGGCCTCCTGCCGGCCGCGCCTCTGGGCCAAGGCGATGCGAGGACTGGAATGGGAGGTCGCGCAACAAGCCTCCCCATCGGTCACCCGCCCTCCGGATTTAGAGGAGGCCCCACAGATCGAGATCGCGCCGTCCAAGGCAACCGCGCCGAGGAGAGTCCGCAAGGTCGCGAAGGGAAAGAAGGCCCCTCGGTTCGCAGTTCTCGGCGCCGGGCACGGCGGCCTCGCGATGGCGGGCCATCTCGCTCTCATGGGCTTCCGGGTCAACCTGTGGAACCGGAGTCCCGCACGTGTGGAGCACCTCCAGATGCGTGGGGCCATTGAACTCGAAGGGGTTATCACGGGAGAAGGCCGCCTCGAGATGGCCACGACGAATCTCAAGGACGCAGTCTCCGACGTGGACATCATCATGGTCGCAATCCCGGCGAATGGCCACCGGGACGTGGCGACCGCCCTCGCGGACGTCGTCCACGACGGTCAGACTGTCATCCTGAATCCGGGTCGCACTGGCGGCGCACTCGAAGTCCGCAACATCTTCGTCAAGAAAGCTGTCACCGCGGACGTCACCCTTGCCGAGGCCCAGACCTTCCTTTACACATCGAGGCACACTGAGCCGACGAGTGCGCACGTCTTTGACATCAAGAACGAAGTGGCCCTTGCGGCCCTTCCCGCCTACAGGACCCCGGAAGTTCTGAAGGCGGTTCGCGTGGCCTTCCCGCAGTTCATCCCGGGGGACAATGTTCTCAAAACAGGCCTGGACAACGTCGGGGCTATTTTCCACCCGGGCGTTACGATCCTCAATGCGGCGCGGATCGAATCGACCCACGGGGACTTCCAGTATTACCTCGAGGGAATCACGCCCTCGGTCGCGGCAATCCTTGAGACGACGGACCGAGAGCGAGTGGCGGTTGCGGCGGCTCTCGGGATTCATGCACACACCGCTCGGGAGTGGCTCTATCTCGCCTACAACTCACCTGGGAGGGACCTCTACCAGGCCGTGCAGTCCACGCCCGGATACAAGGGCATCACCGCGCCGTCCCACCTGAACCACCGCTACATCCTCGAAGATGTCCCGATGAGCCTCGTGCCCATCGCATCCATCGGCGAGATGCTTGGCGTGCCCGTGCCTACGATTCGCGTAATGATTCACCTCGCGTCCCTGATCCACGGACGGGACTTCTGGAAGGAAGGGAGGACGGTCGAGAGACTCGGAATCAAGGGGATGTCGGTCAAGGACATCCGCTTTCTCGCCGTGGGAGCCGGAACATGAAGGTCCTGGGAGCCTCGATCGGGAACTGCGTTCACACGGGCGGGATCGTGAATTTCCTTCACCTCGCCGAGGAGAACGGCTACACATCGAGATTCCTTGGGCCCGCAGTCCCTGTGCAAAGGACCATCGAGAGCATCAAGGAGTTCGCCCCCGATCTCGTCGCGATATCGTATCGCCTCACGCCGGAGAACGCCCGAGCAGTCCTCGAGGAGTTCAAGGCTGCCGTGGAGAGCGAAGGCCTTCGAAGCCGTCGGTTCGTCTTTGGGGGGACGCCGCCCTGCGCGGCCGTGGCGAAGGAGGTCGGCCTCTTCGACGCGGTCTTCGACGGGAGCCAGCCTGCGCAAGAGATCGTCGCCTGGCTTCGGGGTGAAGCCGCGACCCTCGGGGAAGAGGCATACGCCCACACCCTCCTCGAGAGGATCGAGCAGAAGGACCCATGGCCCTTGGTTCGTCACCACTTCGGGATGCCCTCCCTCGCGGACACCCTGAAGGGCGCGCGCGAAATTGCGGAGGCCCGCGTTCTCGATGTCCTCTCGATTGCCCCAGACCAGAATGCCCAGGAGTTCTTCTTCCACCCCGAGCAGATGCGACCAGAGCTCGACGGAGCGGGCGGCGTCATGGTCCGTTCGCAGGAAGACTTTCGCGGGATCTATGAAGCCACGAGGACGGGGAACTACCCGCTGTTGCGGTGCTACAGCGGCACGAACGAGCTCGTGAAATGGGCCGCGACGCTCCACGACACGATCAAGATCGCCTGGGGAGCCATCCCGCTATTCTGGTACAGCCAGCTCGACGGGCGGTCCAAGCGTCCCCTCGAGGTGTCCATCGCGGAGAACCGCGAGGCCATGGGCTGGTATGCGTCGAAAGGCATTCCGGTGGAGGTCAACGAATCCCACCACTGGTCCCTCCGGGACGCGCCTGATGCAATCGCCGTGACGGCCGCGTTCTTGGCGGCGTACAACGCAAAGAAAGCCGGCGTCCGCAACTACGTAGCCCAGTACATGTTCAACAACCCTCGCGGCACGTCGCCCGCGATGGACCTCGCGAAGATGTTCGCGAAGATCGACCTCATCGAGGGCCTTCAGGATGCGAACTTCCGAACCTTCCGAGAGGCTCGCACAGGCCTGAACTCCCTTCCGATGGACATGGACCAAGCGAAGGGACACCTGGGCTCCTCCATCCACACGATGATGGCCATCCGGCCTCACATCGTCCACGTCGTCGGCTATTCCGAGGCGAACTACCACGTGGGCCCCAAAGAGATCATCGAATCGTGCAAGATCGCCCAGGGCGCGGTCCGCAACGCGCTCCTCGGCCTGCCGGATCCCCGTAGGGATGAGATCTTCAAGGCCCGCAAAGCGGAGCTCGTCGAGGAGGCCCAGTACCTCCTCAGACGGATCGGAGAAATCGCCGCGTCCGGCATCGAGGATCCATGGACGGACCCGCCCATCCTGGCAAGGGCGGTGAAACTCGGCATCCTAGACGCGCCGCACCTCCTGGGCAATCCCGTTGCATGCGGGAGGACAATGACACGGATGATTGACGGTGCCTCGCGGGCCGTGGACCCCATCACAGGCAAGCCCATGACGGAGCGAGCGCGGCTCAGGTGGCTCGGAGTCGCCTGAACGAGGGCCAGCATGTGCGGCATCGCGGGCATGGTCGGAGAGGTCGACGAGGCCCTCCTGAGGCGGATGCTCGAGGCCATGCGGTATCGCGGGCCCGATGACCTGGGCCTCTTCGTGGACGATCGCGCGGCGATCGGACAGACACGGCTCTCCATCATCGATGTCGTTGGAGGCCACCAGCCCATCCTTAACGAGGACGGAAACGTTGCCATCGTCGCGAACGGGGAAATCTACAACTACCGGTCCCTCGCGAAAGAGCTCCCCAGACACACACTCAGAACGCACTCGGACAGCGAGATCCCCCTCCATCTGTACGAGGATCTCGGCCCGCAGCTGGCCTCAAGCCTCGATGGGATGTTCGCCCTTGCGATCTGGGACGGGCGGTCCCTATACCTTGCGCGGGACCCAATTGGAATCAAGCCTCTGTACTACGCAATCGAAGACGGGACGTTCTACTTTGCCTCAGAGATGAAGGCCCTCCTCCCCGCCTCGAAGCGAGTCTGCGAGTTCCCGAACGGGCACTGGTATCGTTCGGACGGCGGGTTCCAGCGGTTCGCCTCGTGGGGCCCGGAGGTCCGGGAGGGTTGGACTAAAGAGGCGGCTTTGGCGAAGCTGCGGGAACTCCTCCCGATGGCGGTGCGCAAACGACTCATGTCAGACGTCCCGTTAGGTGCCTTCTGCTCCGGTGGGTTGGACAGCACTCTCGTAACGGCCTTGGCCGCCCGCGACCTGAATTCCTTCCACACGTTCTCCACGGGCATGGAGGGTTCGCCCGACCTCGAGAATGCGCTGCGGTCGGCGGAGTTCCTGGGCACGAATCACCACGTGAGGGAGTTCACGGAAGACGATGTCCTGAGCGCGCTGCCCAAGGTCGCATATCACCTTGAGTCCTATGATGCAGCTCTGTTCCGGAGCGCCGTACCGACGTATCTTGTTTCGGAACTCGCACGGAAGTACGTCAAAGTAGTCCTCACGGGGGAGGGCGCGGACGAACTCTACGCGGGCTATCGGTACCTCAAAGATCTACCGGATGGCAAGCCTCTTCACGCCGAACTCGTTCGAATCACGGAAGGCCTGCACAATCTTAACCTCCAGCGGACGGACCGCATGACGATGGCTCATTCCCTCGAGGGGCGGGTGCCGTACTTAGACTGGGAGCACGTAGGGTTCGCTCTCAGCCTGCCGACTCATTTCAAGATTCATGGTCGGCAGCACGTAGAGAAATGGATCCTGCGCGAGGCGTTCCGGGACGTACTCCCTGGCGGCATCCTTTGGAGACGCAAACAGAAGTTCGCGGAGGGGACGGGGTCCTTCGACATCATTCGGCGGGAAGCGGAGCGACAGATTTCCGATACAGAGTTCGAACGGGAGTCAAAGTGTCTGCCTCTGCACCTCCGGACGAAAGAGGAATTGTACTGCTTTAGATTGTTCGCCGAACAGTTCGATTTGCCGCCCGAAGTGGTTCGAGGCCTCGTAGCGGTCACAGCGGTGTACTAAGCAGTTTCTCGAAGGCCAGTCCGCCGATTCGTGCGGCGGAAAGGGGTGCGCTCTATCTCCTGGGCTTGGGAGGTTCCTCCGAGATGAGGAGATTGTCCAAGTTCATCTCCCGGAGGATCGTCAAGGCCTCGCGATTCATGTCTGCGGCCACACGGGGCACCGCAACCTTACCTAGGGCTCTCTCCGAGGAGACTACGCCCACTGTGGTGACGACGACCGTGAGGAGGATGATGAAGAAGGCGATGTTGAGGAATTGCGTTTGATAGGGGACCATGAGCGCGTGATAGTATTCGTCGCCAGCTGTGCCCGGCGAAGTGAAGGCGGGAATTGTAAAGGGGAGCGAGGCGAGGACTGCCGCTGCGAGCCCGCGACCCATCAGAGACCAGAGGACTCGCCTCTCCGCCGGAGGCTTCCGACGCAGGGCCGCGGTAATCCTCGCAGTCAGGATGCGCACGCCGACGATCGCCACGAAAATCAAGACCACTCCAATCAGGAACAGTGCGAACGTACCGTTAAAGACGCTGAGCACTGGCAGGTCTGTCGACACACGCCAGCCCCCGGCAACTTGGAGAGTGAATGCGACGCCAAGAAAGACGAAAAAGAACGTCCGGATTACGAACGAGAGCTCGGCGTGGAACTGCTTGATTCGTTCGTCAATCACGAACCGGGTTCGGATCTTGAGACGCTTCTCGAAATCGCCATGGTTTCCGAGGACGAGGCCGAACACGAAGGCGGACATCGCTCCGCTGCCCCCCGAGAGCTCTGTGATGGCGTAGAGGACGAACAGGACGGCAATCGTCAGCATGTAGGAGAACGGCTTGCGTTCGAGCCCGCGCAGGAGAGCAATCCAACCGACCCCGGCCGCAAGGCCGAAGAGGAGGGCGATCAGGAAGGCCTGGCCCAGTTTTGTGAACACGATTGTCGCCGAGGCGCCAGGTCCTCCCCGCAGCAGTTCGATGAGCGCGAGAACGGTGACGACGCACAGTACGTCGGTCAGGACGGACTCGAGTGTGAGGATGATCTTCGTCTCCTCGCTTACTCGTAGAGACCGGACGATTCCGATGACGACGGCACCGCTCGTCCCGCCGAGAATCGCGCCAAGGAGGAGACCCACGATCCAGTCGTATCCGAGCACAATCCACGCGACCAGAGCGATTGCGAAGATCGTGAGAAGGAAAGCCACGCCCGTGTGCAAGCCCACAATGCTAAGCTTACTGACGACCTGGCCGAGGCGCAGATGGAGGCCGCCATCGAACAGGATGATCATCAGGGCGATGGCCGTGAAGTAAGGCGTGGCGACCTCGAGGACGCCAGGAGGGACGAAAGAGATCCCCAAGTAAGTTAGTGCGATTGGCCCCAGGAGAAGCCCCAGGAAGATCAAGATCAACAAGTCGGGGATGCGAGTGCGTTCGAAGATGAGGGTCGCGGTGAATCCAATGGCGATGATTGCTCCGATGGCCACGAACGCGGTGAGGACGCCGACCGATGCAGGGGTCACACGGGCGGTCAACGTGGCGTTCCGTTCTAGGCTGGAGCTGACCGGGGTGAGGGTCTGGAACGTGATGCGGATCGCTGCCGTCCGACTCTCACCATCCGTGGGTGCGCTCACGTTGAGGTAGACCTCGCGCAGCTCGTCGCGGGCGATCGCAAAGGAGGAGGGGTATAACTCCATCCGGAACGTCGGGTCGCTCACGTTGGCCGTGACGTTCATGGAGTACGTCGCCGGACCCCCGTTGTAGACCGCCCAACTGAAATTCGTTGCTGAGCCAAAGGAAAGGGTCTTCGACGTGGGACCCAGTTCCACAACCTGCACGTTCGTCCCAGGAATTGCAGTACCTGCGGACGCGTAGGGTAGCAGGAAGAGCACAAAAAGTGCCGCCGCAACCGCGACGAGCGTCACGAGGCGCCGCATCGGAGCGCCATTCGTCGTCTTGTATAAAGCTCATTTTGCCTGATTGACGAACACGAAATCATACTGGCTACAGGGCGTCCAGGACATTCTTCAGGTGAGATTCCGAACGAATTGTCATCTCGCCTCCATGGAGCCCGAATCCGATTTGCGTCACTTCGCTGATCGAAATCCTAGCCGCCACTTCAGCCGGACGGGCGGCGTATTGAAGATGGCAACCGCAGGCGCCTGAGTGCCAGTCGAGATACGCGCGCGGAGCAAGCGATACTGAGTGAAAAGGTGTCTTACCACAGTTCGGGCACGTGAGCGTGGACTTGTTCAGACCAACAGGATCTGCGCGAGCCGAGAACCTCGCTTGTCACGGGATGCCCCATGATGACGCCTCTGCACGTCGACCAAGCGGAGGAGGAGAGACAGTTCCTGCGGCGACAAGCATACTGCCTCATGCCAGCCCACGCCCCTGAGATAGAAATCTACACAGCGCAGAGTCACATGACATTCGAGCTCGTGATACAGCTGATCCATGTCATAGGCTTCATCGCACGTTGCATTCTCAAGCAGTCGAGAAGATTGCTCGAATGGAGCATTCGGACGACGTCCCACGACTTTTCGACGATGACGTATTGAGGGCAGCGCGGCCACCTCACGATGTACGCTCGGCATGGAGAAGATACCCGCGCGCCTTATGAGGATTCTTCGGGAATTCCCGCGTAGCGCAGGGAGGAGAACGTCATTCCCGAAGCAATCGACTGGGGAACTATACTCTCCCACGCAATGCTCCGGCGACCTGTGCACCGTCGGCACAGCGACCGGCAGCGCGGGCGTGGCTCGAATCCAACCAGGATCCGCGCGAAAATGCCGTGTCGCGTCGATTCTCGCGGTAGTTCGAGCGCCATGAGCTCCTTCTCAAACCCGTAGTTTCGTGTGCGGACAACGTCATCGTCCCGAGAAATGGAAAATGCCCCGCCCGAGGTGGGCGAGGCGTGCGGGGACGACCGGGAGACGACCATCCGAGAGTACCTGAGACCGTCCGATCGGCAGTCAGTGGTAAATTCAATCCTCGTTGATTGAAAGCAAAACACATGGAGTGAAACGAACCCCAGCAGGCCCGTCTCTGTCCGGTGGGCAAGCCTTTGTCAAGGAAGTCCGGAAAGCCCTCGAGGGAAGGCCCGCCCGGCGGCGCCCCGAAGCCAAGCCCTAGGGTCCAAGTGATGCCAGTGGAATACCCTTAAGGAGGACCGGTGGGTAGCGAGGGCCCGGAGCCGAACTCTCCGCCGAGAGCACTCCCACATGGGTTCGCTCTCCCACGCCCCGCGGTTCTCGCCGGTTCGTCATTCGTCCCCCGGGCGCGGGGGTTCGTTGA
>MGNZ01000131.1:0-145 GCA_001795235.1 Chloroflexi bacterium RBG_16_64_32
AAGCTTCGGCATGCTCATCCCCCCGGCGCCATAGCGAGCGCTCGCTATAATATATCCGCAACTCCCACGCCTGTCAACCAACGTGGAGGCTCGCTGTCCCGATTGACACCTGCCCGGCCCAGGAGGACACTCCCAGGAGGCGGGC
>MGNZ01000131.1:396-669 GCA_001795235.1 Chloroflexi bacterium RBG_16_64_32
TGTCAACGTGCGGTCAATGCCGTCCGAGGACTCGGGCCCGCTTGAGTTTACTCACGTTATGGCCAAGATGGGCCGGCCTAGCGACTGCGGTGGCGGCACCACTGGATTCTGCACGTTCGGCGATGCGCCATATACTTCGGTGGACGTGAATGCGCAACTCACAGCCCTTTCCGCGCAGGGTTGGCGTCTTGTAACGGTAAGCACTCCCAGTTACACCAACACGGGAGACGTAGTCTTGTACACGTTGAGCAGATCGGTCCCCTAATGGCGCTG
>MGNZ01000131.1:836-1131 GCA_001795235.1 Chloroflexi bacterium RBG_16_64_32
AGATCGAGGTCTCTAAGGGCGGAATGGGAAAGACGATGTATGTCCCCCTATCAGTCTTTCGTAACAGGAAGAGGCTCACCATATCCTATCCGGGGAATGCCGAAGATAGGTTCAAGCGTGCGACCTCGCAAAAAGGGCTTCAGCAGTTCGCTGACAAACTTCAAGAACTGTTCGAGAGCTATGTCAGAGCCTAACACGTGCTTAGAGCGTATAGTTGCCTCGTGAAGTTGTTGGAGTCAGACTGACCCACCACCGGGGCTAGCGCCCCGTTGACACCCGCCCGGCCCAGGCGCAC
>MGNZ01000131.1:1233-12114 GCA_001795235.1 Chloroflexi bacterium RBG_16_64_32
CTGGATCAGTTAGTCTAGGTTCGAATCCTAGTCCCGCAGCCAGTCAAGGCGCATTCGTCTAGTGGCCCAGGACACCGCCCTCTCAAGGCGGAGATCACGGGTTCGAATCCCGTATGCGCCACCACACCGCAATCGACTCAGGCGAGGCCTCTGCGGCCTCGCCTTGCCGTTTGGGGGACTCACACGCGCTATTAGTATGTGGCGCCTGTGGCCGGCGGCGACTCCTCCTGGCGGGCCATCCGGATGTCCTCCCGCGCGGCCCTTGCCAGCGAGCCGACATCGCCGGTCGCCAGGACGAGCCGGAACCCCTCCTCGATGCGTGCGCGCGCGGTGCCGGCGGTGGAGTGGAGGCCCGGCGCGACGCCGTGCCTGCCGCAGCTCTCCACTATGCGCCTGCGGGCCCTGACGTACTCGTCCGCCTCACCGTCCATCTGGGGCGCCATGCCCATGGAGATGGTCAGGTCCATCGGGCCGATGTACATGGCGTCGATCCCCGGCACGCCCAGGATGTCGTCCAGGTTCTCCAGCGCCTCCACCGTCTCGATTTGGGGGATGCACAGGACCTCATCGTTCGCGTGGGCGAAGTAGTCGAACCCCGCGTAGTAGACGGCCCGCGTCGGCCCGTAGCTGCGGATCCCCTTTGGCGGGTAGCGGCAGGCCGCCGCGGCGGCCTCCGCCTGCTCCCGGTTGTTGACCAGCGGCACGATAACCCCATAGGCGCCCGCGTCCAGCATCTTCATGATGATGGCGGCGTCGTTCCAGGGCACGCGGACGAGCGGCGTCACGCTGGCTGCGGAGATCGCCTGGAGCATGGTCACCGCGGTGTCGTATCCGATGACGCCGTGCTGCATGTCCACGCACAGCCAGTCCAGGCCCTGGCTGGCCATGACCTCGGCCGAGAAAGAGTTGCCGATCGACAGCCACCCGCCCAGCGCGGGCTTGTCTTCCTGCCAGAGCCTCTTGACAGCGTTCTCGCGCATCCTCGTTCCTCCGGACGACTGCTAGGCTGACTGCCCATCACTAACACGCGAGCAGCCGACTGTCAACGCCATCGCGCCCGTTCGCACCCCTGTGGTATCCTTCCTCACCGAAAGGAGCGCCCGCTATGCCCAAGCTTTCCGGCCGCTACGCACTCCTGGAACAGCTCGTCGCTGACGGTGTCACCCACGTTTTTGGCAACCCCGGCAGCACCGAAGAAGCGTTCATGGACGCCCTCCAGGACTACCCGCAAATCCGGTACATCCTGGCCCTGCACGAGTCTGTCGCTGTGGGCATCGCCGATGGCTACGCCCGCGCGAGCGGGCGGCCGGCCTTCCTTCAGCTCCACATCAACCCCGGCCTCGGCAACGCCATGGGCATGCTGTACAACTCCTATCGCACGCAAACGCCGATGGTGGTGTACGCCGGCCAGCACTCCCAGCGCGGCGGCTCGCAGGAGCCGATCCTGGCCGGCGACCTGGTGCGCATGGCGGAGCCTGTCACCAAATGGGCGATGCACGTGGAGGACGCCTTCGAGATTCCGGTCCTCCTGCGCCGCGCCTTCAAGGTGGCCATGGAGCCCCCCCGGGGGCCCGTCTTCCTCTCCATCCCCATGAACGTCATGGACGAAGAAGCGGACGTGGACATCACGCCCACCGCCTACACCAACACCCGCGTCCGCCCTGACCCTGACGCTGTTGAACGGGTGGCGCAGGTCCTGGCAGCGGCGCAGTCGCCCCTGATCGTCTGCGGCGAGGGTGTCGCCACCTCCGGCGCTACGCCGGAGCTCGCCCAGCTCGCTGAGGCGCTGGGGGCCCGTGTACACGCGTCGTTCTCCGCTGAACTCCCGTTCCCCGCTGATCACCCGCTTTACGCCGGCCTCCTGAACATCATCTCCGAGCCGGCACTCAAAGGCCAGCTCTCGGCCGCCGACGTGATTCTGGCAGTGGGGACTCCCGTCCTCACCATCCTCTTCCCTCTGGGCGAGCCTCCGTTCCCGCCTCAGGCCACGATAGTGCACATAGACCTGAATCCCTGGGAGGTATCGAAGAACTGGCCCGTCCACCACGGCGTGATGGCCGACCCCAAGATGGCCCTGACCGACATCCTGGCCGCGTTGGGGAAGCACCTGTCGCCCACGCACCAGCACGATGCCCAGCGCCGCACCCAGGCGATCCAGGCGATGGCCCAGCAGTTCATGCAGGCGATGGACGCCTCCGCTCAGGCCAAGTGGGACAGCATACCGATAGCCCCGGCGCGCATGGCCAGCGAGCTCGCCGCGGCTATCGCTCCCGGCACCGTCCTGTTCGACGAGTCGATCACCGCCGGTGGACACGTCATGCGCCACCTCCGCATGTCGGAGCCGGGGACGCACTACCGCGCCACGGGCGGCGGCCTGGGCCCCGGCATGCCCAACCCGATAGGGATAAGGCTGGCGCGGCCGGACCGGCCGGTCCTCTCAGTGGTTGGTGATGGCGCCGCCATGTACACTATCCAGGCCCTGTGGACGGCAGCGCACTACAAAGTGCCGGTGACCTGGGTCATCGCCAATAACTCCTCCTACCGAATCCTCAAGCTCAACATGCTGGAGTATCTGGGGGAAGGCGCGGCCGGCCGCCAATTCGTCGCCATGGACCTTACCGATCCGCCCCTGGACTTCGCTCGCATCGCCGCCTCGTTCGGGGTCAAAGGCGTGCGCGTCGAACACCCGGATCAGATCGGCGATGCCGTCCGGGAAGCGCAGTCGGCGGAGGAGCCGCGGGTGGTGGACATCGCCATCGACGGCGACACCCGCTCACGCTGGCTGTAGCCCGACTGGGGCGGCAGAGTTCTTTTCCTGCGCGCCATAAGCGGTTATCATGGCAGCGCCGTTTAGGTAAGCATATGCAAGACCGCAAGAGGGATTACCAGGAAGCTTACCAGCACTGGCAGACCCAGCTTGAGGCCCTCCACCGTGTGTTGCTGGAGGGAGAAAGACTGGAGCCGCCCAAGCTGAAAGCGCTGCTTAACCGCGAGGCACTGATGAAAGAGCGCTACGAGCAGGCACGCCGAGTGTTGCTGGGCCTCTCGGAGGAGGAGCAACCCTAGTGAATCTGGCCCGTATCTGCATCCGCATGCCGCACGTTTCCCCAATAGTCGTGCGGCCATGTATGCCAAGGCATTGTCTGGATTAATCGACAAACCTCGGGACGCGCCGGCCTCCGCTGAGGCTGAGAGCGCCCCGAGCGACGACATTCTGCGGGAGTGGGAGCTGGTGCAGCGCGCCCAGGCCCTGGAGGATAGTGCCCTGGCCTCCCTCTACTCTACCTTCTACCCCAGAATCTACAGCTACGCCTTCCTGCACCTGGGAGACGTCCAGACCGCTGAAGACCTCACCTCTGAGGTCATGCTCAAGGTCCTGGAGTCCATCAAGAAGTACCGGTTCAAGGGGCTGCCGTTCTCTGCCTGGGTCTTCCGTATAGCCCGAAACAAGCTCATCGATCTCCACCGCCGTCGCAAGCGCCGGGGAGAGATCGACCTCACGCAACCGCTTGCCACCATGCAGGCGAGCCCCCAGGTGATGGCCGAGCGAGCGCTTGATCGCGGGCAGATCCAGCTCGCGCTGAAGCATCTTACGGAGGAGCAACGCCAGGTTATCGTCCTCAAGTTCGTTGAGGGGTTCGACAACGCATCCGTGGCTCGCGTCCTCGGTCGCAGCGAGGGCGCCATCAAATCGCTGCAGCATCGGGCGCTGAACTCGCTACGGCGAATCATGTCGGGGGGGGCCCGCTGATGGCCGGCAGCTTGGCCTCCATTCTGGACGAATGCCTGGACGCCCTGAACCAGGGTGAACGTCTGGAGGACTGCCTCGCCCGCTATCCGGGACAGGTTGAAGATCTGCGGACGCTCCTCCTGCTTGCCAGGCGGTTGAGTCTGACGCCGCGCCACCAGCCGCGCCCAGCGGTTCAGAACGCAGGCTGGCAGCGGTTCCTCGCACGTGCTGAGGACATGCGGCTGGGCGGCAAGCCGCGTCCCTCAATCAACATCGGCTGGAAGCGCCCCCTGGCGATCGCGGCTGCGCTGGTCTTGGTCGCAGTGGCGGCCGGCGGCGGCACCGTTTACGCATCGCAGGGAGTCCTCCCGGACAGCCCCTTGTACCGTGTAAAGCTGGCCAGTGAGGACGTCAGGCTCTGGTTCACGTTCGACGATGCCGGCAAGGCCGAGCTGCTGCTCGATCAGTCTCGCGAACGCACCGACGAGGTCATGGAGCTGCTCTATGATGGGAAACCGATCCCCGGGAACGTCCTTTCCTCCCTTCGGAGCCGCAACGCGCGGGCCGTACGTATACTGGAGGACCGGCCGGAGGAGGGCGCCCTATTACAACGCGCTCACGAGCAATCGGCGGCCCAGGAAAGCCTTCTATTAGGCTTGTGGGGAGACCTCTCCCAGTCCGCGCACGACGAGTATGCCGAGGCCGTGGCGACTCTGCACAATGCCCAGCTGCGGACCGACGATGTGCCGGGCGCCGTGATGCCGGAGGACCTGGCCGCTGGTGTTATCAACATCACCGGCTCCGCCCAAGAGACGGTGGAGGGAGTCTGGCTGATCGGTGGCGTGGAGGTGAGGCTAGACGCCAGCACCCTGGGGGACGTTAACCTTCAGACGGGCCAAGCGGTGGACGTGGTCGCCGCTCGGGGCGCCAACGGCAGACTGCTCGCGCTCACCGTGGCGGCCACTGACCGTCACGAGCCCCAGCAGCAGTACGTGGTCTCCGGCGCGCTGGAGGAGGTGAGCAACGACGAAGTAGTAATCGCCGGCCAGCGGATCGCCATCACGGAGAACACGTTGCTCAAGCTGCGGTTGCAGCGCGGTCAGGCGGTAGAGATCAAGGTTGAAGAGATCAGCGGTGAGGCCGTCGCTTTCAGCGTGGAGGGGCCCAAAACCGGTCCGCAAAAGGCCGCGCCTCCTCTCCTAGTCTACGAGGGCGTCATCGAGGGGACGGTCAGCACTGGCGAGGTGATCAACGAGTGGGTCGTTGGCGGCCAGCGATTCCTAGTCACTCCCGGCACCGAGATCGACGCGCGCGCCGCGGCCCTGGCCAATAATGTCCGCGCCCGTGTGGAGGCTGCTATTGACAAAGATGAATTGGTGGCCAGACGGGTGGTCGTGCTCGCTGCCGACCCCTCGCAAGACGCAACTGAAGACGGCGGCACGGACGGGGATGGTACCGAAGAGGACGTCATCCGTGAAGACGGCGTGGTCAGTGTCGAAGGCGTTTTCGAAGCGGGTGACGGAGAAAGGTGGACTATCAGCGGCGTGGAGGTGGATGCGCCCCTCGATGTCGAGACTCCAGAAGTTGGCAGCCTCGTCACTCTGGTGGGGCGCCGGAAGGGTGATCTCCTCGTGACGGAGAAGCTGCTGGCCACCTTCCGCCCCAGCGGCCGCGGTCTGGCGCAGGTGCGCGGGATTATCGGGAAGATCGAAGAGGACGGCACCTTGCAGGTCGGCTCGGCCCGCGTCGAGTTGGGCGTAGAATCAGTGGTGAGGGGGCGCCCACAGACGGGGAGCCGCGTGTTCATCTGGGGCAGCCTAAACGACTCGGACGCGCTGCAAGCGCTCTACGTCAACGTTCTGGACCCGAAGCCGCTGGTGCCGGAATCGGGCTCAGAGGACTGACAGCTGGCTCCGGCGCCATTTGTCAGTTGAGGTCGGCATCCCGTAGAATGCCTTCGGCTGGCCTGTGCGACCGTGTCGGGTTGGATAGTGGCAGGCCTACTAGGTGTTGAATGCCCCCATAGTCTAGCGGCCCAGGACGCCACCCTTTCAAGGTGGAGATCGCGGGTTCGAATCCCGCTGGGGGCACCAACCGTCTCTGCCCGCCTGAATTGACCGTCCGCCACAAAGGAGAAATCATGAGCGAATTCACCGACATCACGTTCCAGAAGCACCACCGCGTCCGCGGCGCCGCCTGGATCACCATCAACCGCCCGGACGTGATGAACGCCTTCAGGGGCCAGACCCTTACGGAGATGCGTCAGGCCGTTGAGGACGCTTGCGCAGACCCGGAGGTGGGGGTGATCGTCATCACCGGCGCCGGCGACCGCGCCTTCTGCGCCGGCGGTGACGTCCGCTGGCTCCAGGAGGTGCAGCGGGAAGGGGCGAGCGCCCCGGCGCCCATGGACCCCCACGCCGGCATCGAGGACTGCATGAAGCCGGTGATCGCCCGCGTAAACGGCTACGCCATCGGCGGTGGCAACCACCTGGCGTACTTCTCCGACTTCACCATCGCTTCGGAGAACGCCACCTTCGCCCAGGTGGGCCCGCGGATCGGAAGCCCCGCCTCCGGCTATTTCGTCGCTTACTTGACCCATGTCGTGGGGGCCAAGAAGGCGAAGGAGATATGGATGCTCTGCCGCCGTTACTCGGCCCAAGAGGCGCTGGAGATGGGGCTGGTCAACGCCGTCGTCCCACCGGAGAAGCTGGACGAAGAGGTGGACCGCTGGTGCCTGGAGCTAATGCAAAAAAGCCCCTCCTGCCTGAAGATTCTTAAGGCCTCTTTCCGCACCCTGTACCAACCCCTGCGCGACGCCTCCCGGCGGGACTGGGTGAAGGACCTCGCGCCCGATTTCTTCGCCAGCGGAGAGGCGGACGAGGGTAAGAACGCCTTCCTGGAGCGTCGAGAGCCCGACTTCTCGCGCTTCCCGCGCTAGGCCGAGGTCCGGGTTCATCGAACAGAAGGCCGGGCTTCAGCCCGACTCCTGGCCAGGCTTTAGCCTGGCCTTCCGGCGGTGTTTCGGTTGAACCAGGCAGGGCGCTCTGCTAGACTGAGCCGTCGGAGGTTTAGTGAAATATGGAACTAGTTTGGATAATCCCCGTCGCCGGATTCGCCGCCGTCCTCTATGCTCTGTGGCTCGCCTGGGACGTGCTGCGCCGTGACAGCGGCACGCCTGAGATGCAGGATGTGGCCTCGATGATCTTCGAGGGCGCCATGGCCTTCCTGAAGCGCCAGTACGGCACCATCGCCGTCCTGGCCCTGGCCACCGGCGTAATCATCGCCGTCATAGTGGGCGCCGTATCCGAGGGCGTCAGGGAGATCGCCCAGGGCGAGTACGGCGACAAGGTGGTGGGTCGTTGGGAGGAGGGCCTCCTGACAGGCATAGCGTTCCTGGTGGGGGCGGCTGCGTCCGGCCTTGCTGGATACATCGGCATGTACATCTCGGTGCGCTCCAACAGCCGCGCGGCCTCCGCGGCGACGCGGAGCCTGAGTGAGGCGATAACCGTCTCTCTGCGCGGCGGTGCCGTATCTGGCTTCCTTGTGGTCGCCCTGAGTCTATTGGGCGTGTCCGGCATTTTTCTTGTCTACAGCGAGGTCCTGGGTAATCCCGATTCGATAGCCCCCTTCCTCATCGTCGGATTCGGCTTCGGGGCCAGCTTCGTGGCCCTGTTCGCGCAGCTCGGCGGCGGCATCTACACCAAGGCCGCCGATGTGGGCGCGGACCTCGTCGGGAAGATAGAGGCGGGCATCCCCGAGGACGACCCGCGCAACGCCGCCGTAGTCGCCGACCTGGTGGGCGACAACGTTGGCGACACCGCGGGCCGCGGCGCGGACCTGTTCGAATCGATGTCCGCCGAAAACATCGGGGCGATGATCCTTGGCGTCGTCATCTTCTCCGTGACGGGCGACCTTGAGTGGATCCTCTTCCCGCTCGTGCTCCGTTCCTTCGGCATCCTTGCTACCATGGCTGGAATGACGGCTGTGCCGTTCTTCGCCCGCAGACAGAGTAGCGGCGACCCGATGACGCCCCTCAACTACGGCTACTACATCGTCTCCATCCTGTCGGTCGTCGGGCTGTTCATCGCCACGAGGGTGATGCTGGGCGATGCCTGGTACTGGTTCTTCTTCTGCGGACTGGTGGGAATCGGCACGGGGATAGCCTTCGTCTACATCACCCAGTACTACACGTCGGGGGCGTGGCGGCCGGTGCGGGAGATCGCTGAAGCCTCCCGTACGGGCCCGGCCACCAATATCATCACGGGCACGGCGGTGGGAATGGAGACGACGGCCGCCACCGCCATCACCATCGGCTTCGCTCTCGTCGCGTCCTTCGTCCTCGGCTCCCACGCCGACATCGAGGGCGTGCCCGGGTTCAGCAGCGGCGTGTTCGGCACCGCCGTGGCCACGATGGGAATGCTGATGTCAGCCGCATACATCCTGTCCATGGACACCTTTGGGCCCATCACGGACAACGCCGGCGGTATTACGCAGATGGCCGGTGCTCCCGAAAGCGCCCGCCACATCACCGACTCCCTGGACGCCGTGGGCAACACTACCAAGGCCCTCACCAAGGGCTACGCGGTGGCCTCCGCCGGCCTGGCCGCCTTCCTCCTGTTCAGCGCCTACCTGGACAAGGTGAAGGAGCGTCTGGACATCCCCCTCACGGAGAATCTACCGATCGACCTCTCCAGTGTCGACGTGTTTGTCGGCGGGCTGCTGGGAGTGATGCTCGTCTTCCTCTTCTCCGGCCTCGCGATCCGCGCCGTAGGCTCCGCCGCCGCCGATATCATCGAGGAGGTGCGACGCCAGTTCCGCGAGGACCCCGGTATCATGGCCGGGACGTCCCGGCCCGACTACGGCCGCGCGGTCGATATCACCGCCCGCGCCGCCCTGCGCCAGATGATCGCGCCGGGCCTTCTGGCCGTCGGCCTGCCGGTGACCGTGGGCCTGGTCTTCCGCTTCGCCCGCGACGCCGAGGTTACGGTGGCTGGAGTCCCTTATCCTGACTCTTCCGGGTGGCTGGCGGTGGCCGGCATGCTGATGATCGGCACCATCGGCGGCATCATCCTGGCCACGTTCTTCAACAACGTCGGCGGCGCCTGGGATAACGCCAAGAAGTATATTGAGGCGGGGATGCTGCAGGTGCCTTCGGACAACCCGGGCGAAATGGTGACCCTGGGCAAGGGTACGGACGCGCACAAGGCGGCGGTGGTGGGTGATACCGTGGGCGACCCGTACAAGGACACCGCCGGCCCGTCACTGCACGTGCTGGTGAAACTGCTCAGCACCGTGACGCTGGTGCTGGCGCCCCTGTTCATTAGCTAGGAACGCAGATCAATAAACGCGAAAACACACGAAGGCCAGGCTTAAGCCTGGCCTTCCGAACGTTTAGCTGGACTTAGCTGGACGCCGCCCGCGCGCGCCTAAGTCCTCTCGAAGCGCTCGACGGGAACGACGAATACGATAGCGCCGCCGGCCCGTACCTCTACCGGCTCCGTCGGGAAAATGCTCCCAGGGAAGGGTAGCGCCTGGGCCGGTACGAACTCTGTACGTGCCTCGCACTCGGTCCGAATGATGGCCAGTACGTTGTCAGTGTCGTCGGCTTCCACGCCGGAGAAGATCGTAGCGCTGCCCCGTCGTAGGAAGCCGCCGGTGCTGCTCACCTTCGTCGCGGGGTAGCCGCGGTCCACCAGCTTGCGGATGAGGATGTCCGCGTCAGCGTCTGACGCGATGATGATGAGGAGTTTCTGGCCCGGCTGCTCCGTCTTCCCCTGTGCCGACAATGGGGAGGCCTAGATGTCCTCTTCCTGCTGGTTGTGCCGCTGCACGCGCTCGCGTAGGGCCCGCCTGGTCTCGCTGCCAGGCTGCGTGGCGACCAGAAGGCCGAGGCTGACGCCGAGGGCGACACCAAGGATGAGGCCGAGGAGAAACCGCATGACCCACCTCCGTCTAGTGAACTAAAGCGTCCGTCCGGGTGGGGCCGCTCAGGTCAGGACGTCAGCCCGATACTATTCAACCGTAGTATCCTTGTCAAGAGAAAATCGCTTTGACTTTGCCGACCCGACCTGCTACCTTCGAATCCGATATGGCGATTAAGCGTATATTCCGGTGAGCTAAATGGCTGACGCACCGTCCATGGACATCTTCGTCTCCCTCTGCAAGCGCAGAGGATTCGTCTTCCAGAGCAGCGAGATCTACGGCGGCATCGGCGGTTTCTGGGACTACGGCCCCCTGGGTGTGGAGCTAAAAAACAACATCAAGCAGGCCTGGTGGCGCGCCGCCGTTCAGCAGCGGGACGATGTGGTGGGGCTAGACGCCTCTATCATCATGAACCCGCGCGTCTGGCAGGCGAGCGGACACGTCGATACATTCGCCGACCCGATGGTCGACTGCAAATCCTGCAAGCGCCGGTTCCGCGCCGACGAACTGGTCGAGCGCAAGCACGAGGCGGAGAGCGTCCACGGCCACAGCGCGGACGTTACCGGCCTGCGTTGCCCTGAGTGCGAGGGCGAGCTGACCGAGCCGCGCATGTTCAACCTCATGTTCAGGACCCACGTGGGACCCGTGGAGGACGACGCCTCCACCGCTTACCTGCGGCCGGAGACCGCCCAGGGCATCTTCGCCAACTTCGATAACGTCCTCACTACAACCCGCCGCAAGCTCCCGTTCGGCATCGCCCAGATCGGCAAGGCGTTCCGCAACGAGATCACCCCCGGCAACTTCATCTTCCGCGATCGTGAGTTCGAGCAGATGGAGATCGAGTACTTCGTCCTGCCCGGCACCGACGAGGAGTGGCACGAGCGCTGGATCCAGGAAAGGTTCGACTGGTGGGTGAGCCTGGGCATCCGCAAGGAGAAGCTGCGCATCCGCGAGCACAGCCAGGAGGAGCTCTCCCACTACGCCAAGCGGACGGTGGACATCGATTACGAGTTTCCGTTCGCCGGGTTCGCCGAGGTGGAGGGGATCGCCAACCGGACCGACTTCGACCTGAAGCGGCACGAGGAGTACGCCGGTCGCGAGCTGAAGTACTTCGACGAGGCGTCCGGCCAGCACGTCCTCCCGTACGTGATCGAGCCGTCCATGGGGGTGGACCGCTGCTTCCTCGCGGTGCTCATCGACTCCTACGCCGAGGAGGAGGTGCGAGGGGA
>MGNZ01000132.1:0-2709 GCA_001795235.1 Chloroflexi bacterium RBG_16_64_32
CAAGACGAAGATAAGCGCAATGATGGGGCCCAGATTGGCCAGGAAGTCCACGAAGTTCAGGTCCGCCGAACTGCCGATAAGGATGTTGGGCGGGTCGCCGATGAGGGTCGCCGTGCCGCCGATGTTGGAGGCCATGATCTGGGAAATGAGGAAAGGGACCGGGTTGAGCTCCATGGTGCTGGCCACGAACAGGGTCAGGGGCGCCATGAGGACCACCGCAGTGACGTTGTCCAGGAAGGCCGAACCTACGGCCGTTATGATGCTCAGCAGGACTAGGACGGCCGCGCCGTTGCCGCGCGCCAGCTTGACCGAGCGGATGGCCAGCCACTGGAACGCCCCCGTCTGTCCCGTGATATTGGCGATGACCATCATCCCCACCAGGAGGAAGATGACGTTGAAGTCGATGCTCGCAAACGCCTCCTCCTGATCGATTATGCGGAACAGAATCATGGCGAGTCCGCCGGCCAGGGCAGCCGCCGTCTTGTGAATCCGCTCGGAGACGATTACCAGGTAGGTGAGCCCGAAGATGATGCTGGCTACCGTCAGTTCGTCCAAGGTTCAGTTCCTTGCCGGGAGCGGCCTCCCGTCGGCGGCCTAATCACTCTTCTCATGCTGCTTCAACCAGAGCTGAAGCAGCTGCAGGCGGTCCAGGTAGCCCACCACCTTCATCTCGGCGTCTACGATTGGTAGCCCCTCCAGCTTTCGCTCGTGCATGCGGGCGAAGGCGTCCCGCGCCGTGTCGTCCATGGTGACAAACGCCGGTTCCTCCATCAGCTCCTTGGCCGTTCTGGCGCGGCTTAGCCGCCCGAACTCCTCCACGCCTTCGGTGCCCTTCAAATCCGCGAGAAACTCCTCCGGGGCCACTTGCAGGAACAGGTCGTCCAGGAGCAGCCTCATGGGTATGATCCCTACCAGTCGCGCCTGGCTGTCCACCACGGCCACGGTACGCACCCCTGGGAGCGCACCCAACTGCTCCGTCACGGCGTGGAGGCCCTCATCCTCGTGCACGCGGCAGGGCTGCTTTCCGGCCCTCTCAAGCGCTTCTCGCACGAGGGTGCGCTTTGTGACCTCGGAATCGCTGGCAGCCGGATCATTGTCCTTGGCCATGGTGACCTCCACCGCGGCAAATTTGCCTCGCCCTATGCTATCCGCTCTGTTCACCCCAGGCAAACAGACCGAATCGCCGGGCGACCGGTCAGCGTTCTCCTGATAGAATAGAGGCCTGGCCGTCATGCGCTGGCTTACCGCCTTCCCCCTCCTGCTGCTGGTCACCGTTTCCGCCTGCTCTACCTCCGGCGGAGAGCTCTCCCCTGACCCAGAGCCCGAGCCCCCCAAGACTCCCCTGGAAACCGCGCAGCGCTATCTCGACTTCTGGCAGGAGCAGGAGTATGGGGAGATGTACGCCCTGGTGTCCGCCGAAGCCCGCGCCGCCGTCAGCAAAGACGACTTCATCAAGCGTTACAGCAGTATCGCCGAAGAAGCGACCATCACCGGCATCGACCTTGAAATCGGCCCCAACGTGGTGGAGGAGGACACCGACATCCCGGTCGACGTCACCCTCCACACCACCTTTTTCGGCGACATCCATCAGGGGCAACGCATTCCTCTGGTGCAGGACGAGATTACCCTCCCGGCGTCACCGGCGGCGACGCCGGAGAGCCGCATGGAGTGGCGCGTCCAGTGGAGCCCCTCTCTCATCTTCACCGAGCTGGATGATCGCACCCTCGTCCACTTTTTCACGGAGGTGCCACGCCGCGGCGCCATCCTGGACCGCAACGGCAAGGAGCTGGCGGTGGACGCCCAGTTGCCCGTTATCGGCTTCGTGCCCGACATGGCGACTGACAAAGAGGCGCTCATCTCCGCTCTGGCCTCCGCCCTCCAGATATCCGAGAGCGACGTGCGCGCCAAGGTGGAGACCACTCTCCCTTCCTACTACTTCATTCCCGTCAAGACCCTTCCCTACGCTACCAGCCCCGAGGAGCTGGACAAGTTCTACGCGTTATCCGATCTGGGAGTGATGGTGAGGGACGAAACGCGGCGCATCTACCCCCACGGCGATTCGGCCGGACACGTCCTGGGCTACCTGGCGGAGATCACCGCCGAGCAGCTCGAAGCGCTGGAGAGCAGGGCCTACCGACCCGGCGACAAGATCGGAGCTTTTGGGCTGGAGGCCCAGCTAGACGAGACGCTGGCCGGCGAGCGTGGCGGCACCCTGGCCACCATAACCCCAGAGGGCGCCATCGCCCGCACCATCGCCGAGAAGCCGGCCAGGGCGGGCAAGGATGTCTCCCTCGCCCTGGACATCGATATTCAGAAGGTGGCGGAGACCACCCTCGGCGAGCGGGTGGGCTCCATCGTCGTGATGGACCCGCGTGACAACTCTGTGCTGGCTCTGGCCTCCTACCCCCGCTTCAACCCCCAGGCCATAACTGACGGCCTCAGCGCCGAGGAGTACGGCAAGCTGGCCAACGACGCCCGCCAGCCGTTCCTCCACCGTCCACTGCTGGCCACCTACCCGCCCGGCTCCACCTTCAAGCCGGTCACCATGGCCGCGGGACTGGAGAGGGGCGGCGTGTCCGCCGCCGAGACGTTCCACTGCGTGACGGTCTGGACGGGGCTAGGGGCGGCGTTCCCCAAGAACAACTGGCGGGCGGAGGACAGCTACCTGACCCCCGCACAGGGCCTGATGGCCTCCTGCAACCCCGTCTT
>MGNZ01000132.1:2737-2899 GCA_001795235.1 Chloroflexi bacterium RBG_16_64_32
ATCGATCCCAACATCCTTCCCCAGTTCGCCCGCGGCTTCGGCTATGGCCAGCTCACCGGCATTAACGCCCTGGACGAGGACCCCGGCGTGGTGCCCGACCCGGCCTGGAAGGAGGCGAACCGGGGCGAGCCCTGGTACAGCGGCGACAGCGTCAACATGGGC
>MGNZ01000132.1:3093-3245 GCA_001795235.1 Chloroflexi bacterium RBG_16_64_32
TACGCGCCGGCCTCACCCTGGTCACCCAGAACCCCGGCGGCACATCCTACCAGGTGTTCGCCAACTCTCCCCTGGACGTGGCCGGCAAGTCCGGCACCGCCGAGGACCTGCCCTTCGGCGCGGACCACGTCTTCTTCGTCGCATACGCCAAC
>MGNZ01000132.1:3458-4541 GCA_001795235.1 Chloroflexi bacterium RBG_16_64_32
GACCGACCCGGCGGAGGTTATCATCTTCTCTTCCGTCACAATGCCTTATCGCCTCTTGTTTCACACCGGCCACAACTACATCGCCAACCGGGATGCGGAGATCATTCGCGAGATGGAGACGCGGGAGCGCGCCGACGTATACAAGGCCGTCACGGGCGCCGGCCACCACAACCTCTGGGAACGAACCTGCTAGCCGATGCGGCGCAGCGAATTCGAACGCTTGGTCCTTCAGGCAGTGGGAGATATCCCCGACGAGTTTCGTAAGGCCCTGGAGAACATCGACATCCAGGTGCGCTGGCGTCCCACCCCGGCCGAGCTCCGGCGCGCCGGCGTGCGCCGCGGCTCCCTGTTCGGCCTCTACGTGGGCGTGCCCCTGCCCAAGAGGGGCCACCACTACTCCATGACCCTACCCGACACCATCGTCATCTACCAGCACACCCACGAGCGGTACTGCCGCGACGAGGCCGAGATCGTAGAGCAGGTGCGCCAGACCGTCCTCCACGAGATCGGCCACTACCTTGGCATCGACGAAGACCGCCTGCACGAACTGGGCGTCGGCTAAAGGAGGCATCGAATGGACCAGACCCCCCAGGCTCCTCAGCCAGCGGCGGATAACCCGTTCTGGACCACGCTACGGCAACCACGAGTGGTGCTCATCCTCCTGGCGGTGTGGGCCATCATCGGCGCCATGACGGAGTTCTTCACCTCCAGCGGCGTGTTCGTCGACCTAAAAGGCGGCGAGTTGGACGGCGCCCTGGGAGGCCGCGCCCTCGGCTGGGAGGCGATCCCTCTCGCTGTCCTCTACCTGTACTGCTCCCGGGATCCGGTCCGATACCACCGTGTGTTCTGGCTCGCAGTCGTCGAGCAGGTGGCGGCGATAGGGGCCAACTCTTACCACTGGGGCGCCGGCGACTTTAGCTTCGAGAGCGTCGTCATCCCCGTCGCGGTTGCCGCGGGCCTCGGAGTGCTCGTGCTCCTCCACCTGTTCCAGCCGAAGGAGCAGGCGGGGACCGCACCGGCCCCTTAGCCCCACGAGACTCGGAACACGAAACTCCGCCGTCCCCACCCTCGGCGTTTCCGATT
>MGNZ01000132.1:4614-5251 GCA_001795235.1 Chloroflexi bacterium RBG_16_64_32
GGCGGACCAGCCTCAGGCTGGCGCCGGTAGGGAGGCTCAGGGTGAGCGATCTTGGGTGCCCGCTATAGTCCGCAGCAGCCAGACCACCTCCGCGCTCTCCTCCAGCACACTCGTCCATTGGAGCGCCTGCCACAGGTCATCGCCGCGGGCGTAAGAGCCGTGGCCTCGTGCCATGACGATGGGCACCTCCCGCAGCGCCTGCGCCACCTGCTCCGCCTCCACCACCGGTACAGAGCCCAGCCTCAGCTTCCCCTCCGCGTCCGCCGGCTCCAGGGCATCCGCCACCAGAGAGATAGCGATGGCGTGCCGCGGGTGGGCGTGGATGACCACCCCCGCATCCGTGGCCGAGTACACCGCGCGGTGCACCCCCGTGTCCATGGACGGCTCGCCGTCCGGCGTGCCGTCCGCCGCCACTGGCACCAGGTCGCCCTCGCCGATGCGCCCAAGCATCGCTCCCGTACGCGTGATGAGCAAACCGGCGCCCGGCAGCCGTACGCTCATGTTGCCGCCGTGGGAGGAGACGAGCCCCGCCTCCCACAGCATGCGCCCCACGGCGCGAAACTCCTTCCAGCGCTCTCTACTCATTGCCCCTCCCCGCTATCGCCCGCATTCTCAACCAGCCCTGCACCGCCCGCGC
>MGNZ01000132.1:5374-6519 GCA_001795235.1 Chloroflexi bacterium RBG_16_64_32
CGAGCCGGCCACCGCGATGACCGGCACGCCCTCGTCCGCCGCCATGCGGGCCACCCCGGCCACCGTCTTTCCGTAGCCGGTCTGCCCGTCGAGGCAGCCCTCGCCCGTTAGCACCAGGCTCGCCCCGCGGATTCGTTCTCGCAGACACACGACCTCCGCCACCACGTCCACGCCGGGCTCGATCCGCGCGCCCAGGAAGGCGATGAGCCCGGCTCCCAGGCCGCCGGCGGCCCCCGCCCCCGGCGCGTCGAGGACCGGCACGCCCACGTCACGCTCCACGGTCTCCCCGTAGCGCCGCAGCGCCGCGTCCAGCTCCAGCGCCACCTCCGGGCTCGCACCCTTCTGGGGCCCGTACACCTGCGATGCCCCTTCGGGACCGCACAACGGGTTCCTCACGTCCGTGGCGGCGATGACCTCGCATCCGGCAAGGCGGGGGTCGAGGCCGGATACATCGATGCCCTCCAGTCGGGCCAGCGCCGCTCCGCCCGGCGGCAGTTTCCCTCCTTCTGCATCAAATAGGCGAGCTCCCAGCGCCCGCGCCATGCCAGAGCCGCCGTCGTTGGTAGCGCTTCCCCCCTGGCCGACGATCAGTCGCCGGCTGCCGGCGTCCAGGGCGGCCAGCACAAGCTCCCCTACTCCGTACGTGCAGGCGACGCGGGGATCACGCTCCTCGCTATCTAGACGCCAGAGGCCGGCGGCAGCCGCCATCTCGATCACGGCCGTCCTATCATCGATTAGCCCCCATTGCGCCGTCACAGGCCGGCCCAGCGGGTCCCGCACGGTGGCCGCGATGGTCCGCCCGCCCGCGCCGGCCACCACCGCTTCCACCGTGCCCGGCCCGCCGTCCGCCATGGGAATCGCCACCAGGTCGGCATCCGGCGCGGCCCGCCGGGCGCCCTCTGCGATCGCCGACGCGGCTGCGGAGGCGGTGAGGCTCCCCTTGAACTCCTGGGGCGCTACCACGATCTTCATGACGCTACGCAATCATGATAGGCGTGCCCAACACAGCCGGGCAACACGATTGCTCGCCGCATTTATGGGGAAAATCGCTCATTACACCCCTTGACAAAAGAACACGTGTTCTCTTAATATCAGAACGCTAGTTCTTATTTGTAAGGAGATGGGTCATGCGTAAGGCAACTGGA
>MGNZ01000133.1:0-10318 GCA_001795235.1 Chloroflexi bacterium RBG_16_64_32
TTTCCAACCGGTAGGCGTGCCAGCCTTGCGGGATTTCCTTCGAAACCGTCAGAGCGCCCGAGTCGATCGCTTCCCACAGTTCCTGGAAGGGGACCTTCCCCGGCACCCACTTCTCCGCCGCCACCACGCCGTGGCCCGGCATGACGGTGAAAGTGATCGTCCTCGGATCGGAGGGGTCGCGCAGCGATCGGGCCCGCCCGAAGGCCTGTTCCATCGCCACCGCCTGCGCCTCGGTGGAGCATGACACCGGGTAGGTGTAGTACGGCGCCTCCAGCGGGGCGAACTCGACGCGCTGCGGATCGTAGGCGGCGACCCCGCGGTGCCCGTGGAGCTTGGACCGCAGCACCGGCACGGACGCGGTCTGCCCCGGCAGGTTCACCCGCGGCAGGACGGCGTCCATTCGCATCATCTCGACCGCTTCCGACGATGGGGCGATGGCGCGGCCGCCTTCGATATGCCGCACCACGGCTCCGCTCCCATCCGGCCGAACGCCGACAATCAGCGCCAGCTCGTCCTCGGTGATGCGCCCTTTGTCGACCGGACGAGCGCTGCCCGTGATCGTGGTCACCAACGCCGAAATTCGCGTTTCCCAGGTGGCGAAGCATCCCTCGCTGTACTGGGTCGAGACGGCCTCGGCCAGGCCCGGCACGTTCACCAGGTCGGCGACCCGCACCATCTCGGTGAAGAACGAACGCCTGCCGAACTCGAACGAGGCGCGCATCATCGCCGCCGGAGTCTCCAGAGAGCGCCAGGTGGCGGCGGCGAGCGGCGGTTCCTGTACCAGATGCTGGGTCACTTCATGGGTCGAGGCGGCGGTGGCCAGGCGGCGCGCCATATCCTCGTAGAACGCCGGCGGATCTACGAACGCCACCCGCGGGTGCGCCCCCACCAGGTCGAAGTGGTAGGCGGCGCGCGGCCGGTCGTCGGCGACGAGCAGGATGACCCGGATGCAGATCGCCTGCGACTGGACCAGACGCACCAGCGAGAGCATCGGGCCGCCGCGGCGACCTTGCTCGATGAGCACGCGATGGGCCCGCTCGGTCAGGCCAGGGAAGGAGAACTCCGCCGGGTCGGGCGGTTCCTTGGCCAGCGATCGTTCCAGTTGACGCAGGATCTCGGCCAGCTCGGCGGGGGTGATGACGACCAGCGTCATGACCGTCGGCGCATGCTGCAGCCCGAAGTTCCGTCGGTGGCCGAGCATCAGCGCCCGACGCCACGGCACCGGCTCGCCGTAGCGGGCGGTCGTCAGCAGGACATTCGTCGTCGCCCCAGGTGCGTCGTGGACTTCATGTCCGGTCTGCCGCAGATGGTCGAGGAATTCCGGGATGAGCGCCTGAAGCGCGGTGTGCTCGATCCCCGGCACGAACGACAGTCGCAGCGGGGTCCACCACGCGTGACCCACCTGCGCCACCAAGTCAACCCTCTCCGCAATCACCATACCCCTCACCGCCTTCAACCCCCGGTCCCTTCCGGGCTAGCGTCCCGTTCCGTAAGTAGATTGATTGTATCTGCCCGTGCCGCTGAGGGGCCGAGCCTTTCGTGTGGACCACCACCCCCGAGCTCCGTCCTTGCCCAGGTCGAGTGCCCGTGTCAGCTCAACTCCGGAACGGGACGCTAGAGAGAGCGCGCGTAGACCCGGTGGTTCTTGTAAGCAACACCGCCGACCGTCTCCAGGTCGCGCCGCATCTGCACGGCGCTTTCCGCCACCTGGGTCAGATCGGCGTGGCGGAACCCCGCCTCGCGGATCGTCTTCTCCAACTCGCTATACAGCAGGGCGTTCCCGCCGCGCCCCTGGAACTCCGGCAGGATGCCTGCCCCGTTGATCGCCACCCACTCCGTCCGGCGCATGTCCAGCAGCAGGTGGACGATTCCCAGAGGGAACAGCCTCCCGCCGCAGCGACGCAGCGCCGCCGACACATCCCGGAAAGCGAACAGGAAGCCGACCGCCTCGTCGCCGCGGGCGATGATCTTGATCAGGCGCGGGTCGGCGACGGACAGCAGCGAGTCGGTGACGAAGCGGATCTCGTCTTCGCTCAGCGGGTAGTACTCCCAGTTGTTGACGAAGGCCTGGTTGTAGGCCTGGCCGATCCGATCGGCCCAGGCGCGCAGCTCTTTCTTGGAATGGAAACGGACGACGCGCAGGCCGCTGCGCTCGGCCGCCCGCTCGGCGATACGATGGACGCGCTCGGGCAGGTGGAATTGATCGCCGCCCAGGTAGCACGAGACGAAGTCGACGACCTTGGTGAAGCCCAGGCGCTCGACAAAGGCCGGGTAGCTTGGCGGGTTGTAGTTCATCATCGTCATTGCCGGCCGGAACTCGTACCCGTCGACCAGGAAGCCATATCCATCCAGCGGGGCGAAGCCTTTGGGCCCAACGAGCGTGTCCAGGCCGCGCCCCCGGGCCCAGGCCGCCGCCTGGCCGAACAAGGCCTCGGCCGTGGCGAAATCGTCCTCGCACTCGAACAGGTAGAACTGGGCCGTCCGCACCGCGTGGGTGTGGTTGTAGCGGCGGTTCTCCAGCACGGCGATGCGGCCGACGACCGTCCGCTCGCGGCGCGCCAGGAAGAAGTCGGCGTCGGAATGCCGGTAGTACGGATACTTCTCACGGTTCAACTGCAGCGCCACATCCATGCGCAGCGGCGGAACCCACAGCGGGTGCCCGGCGTAGCGACGGTAGGGGAAATCGACGAAAGCACGCACCTGTTCGCGTCGACGGGTGTCGACCGGTTCGATGGTGACTCGGGTCCCTTCGGACGAGGACTGCACACGCGGGGGCGAGATGGTCATACCGGGGAAAGGATTGTAACACCCGCCCTGGGCCGCTACAATTTCGTTCCGCTAGAGGTGTCTGTGACGGCAGCCCGCTTCCTGCGTATACCGGCGAATATCCTGCTCGACGTGCTGACGGTCTGGCGCCTCGAGGGGCGCCAGCATCTGCCCATCGACGGGCCGTGCATCATTGTCACCAACCACTTGAGCTTCCTCGATGCGGTGCTGGTGTTCGCCCTCGTCGGCGGCGACAAGCTGACGGCCTGGGCCGCCGAGAAGTGGGAAAAGAACCTGATCTACGGGACGTTGTTGCGCCTGGGCAACGCCTTCTTCGTCCAGCGCGGGCAAGTCGACCGCCAGGCGCTGGAGCGCGCCGCCGACTGGCTGCGTTCCGGCAAGATCTTCGGCATGGCCCCCGAGGGGACGCGCAGCCGGGACGGCGGCCTCGGTCGCGCCAAGCCGGGCGTAGCCTATCTGGCGAGTCTGGTCGACTGCCCGGTAGTGCCCATCGCCCATTGGGGCACGGAAGCGACGATGTCATCCTGGCTGCGCCTGCGCCGGCCGCGCATCGAGGTCCGTGTCGGGCGCCCGTTCCGGCTGGCCCCGCTCGATCCGGACGACCGCTCGGCCTCGCTGCGCCGCAATGCCGACGAAGTCATGTGTCATCTGGCGGCGCTGATGCCGGCCGAGCGTTGGGGGTTGTACGCGGAGCACCCGCGGTTGAAGAGCCTGCTGGCCGAGGGCCCGACGTGAGGCGCGCGGCGGCGAGGTTGACAGCCCGCAGCGCCATCCGGCGACAGCGCTCTTTCCACCCTAGCGAACAACCTGCCAGATCTCGACGACCCCCCCCAGTCGCATCCATAGCAGAGAGCCCCCATCCGGGGTGAAGGCCATCTGCTCGGCCAGGCCCAAGACCCCCTCGAGCCGGCCGAGCGACCCCCCGTTCCGGGGATCCCATAGAGATCCTTCGCTTGTGACGAGAACCTCCCCATTGGGGCTGATGGCGAAGAGACCCGGCCGGGCGTCGATGCTGGCCACTTTTCCGTCGTCCGTTCGCCAGATGTCTCCATCGCTGCCGACCAGGTACTCGCCGTCGGGGGTGAAACGCAAGGGGGTAGCCTCCGTGCCGGCACCCTCCAGCCGCGTGCCGACTGCGCTGCGATTCAAGTCCCACAGCTCAATGGCGTCCCGTCGCACCACCGCCAGCGTCATCCCATCCGGCGCAAAGGCGGGCTCGGAGGGCGTTGGAAAGCGTCCCAGATCGAGCAGAATCTCACCCGGAGAGAAACCATGGATCAGAACCTGGTTCTGGCCGGCCGAACGACGGAACAAGGCCGTCAGGCGACCATCCGGACTCGTGGCGAGCAGATCCCCCGGCCTCCATCCCTCCATCTCCCAGTGCTCGACCACGCCGCCATTCTGCGTGTCGATCTGGGAAAGGCTGCCATCCTCCTGTAGGACAGTAAGGACAGACCGGCTGCTGAACCACATTCGGTGGGGAACCCAGTCTCCCTCCATCCGTCGCCGCCTCTCCCCCGAGGTCGGGTCGAGGATCTGCAGACCGCCGAGGGCGTCGGCGACGACGAGCGTGTTCCCATCCGGGCTGAGAGCCATCTGGTCCAGCAACTCCGGTTCGGTCTCCGCCAGGAGCCGCCCGGACACCGTCCAGACACGGATAACGCCGTCCGCGGTCAGCGAGAACAGATGCTCGCCGGTCGGACTGAGGCCGAAAGCGGGGATGACCGGCGGCCGCTCGGACTCATAAGCTTGCGTGTACGTCCCCGTCGGGCGACTGAGGTTCACGAAGGACCTGGCGCGCATGTCGGGCTGGCTCAACTCCGATAGATCCTCGGTGACGACGGCGGCGACGAAATCCCCCGTCGCCGGGTCGACTCGACGGAAGAAGGTCATCAGCGAGGATCTCCCGGAGAAGTCCACATCGACGGCGTACATGAGCTGCGGGAACCACCCGGGTTGGGCGAAATCGCTGGCCTGGACCGGGAGGCGCCGCACCACGGCGCCTTTGTCCAAGGTCTCGACGA
The DNA here is from genome assembly GCA_001795235.1 of Chloroflexi bacterium RBG_16_64_32. Lineage (GTDB taxonomy): Bacteria > Chloroflexota > Dehalococcoidia > SM23-28-2 > RBG-16-64-32 > RBG-16-64-32. The sequence continues at coordinate 4,812 of MGNZ01000133.1, forward strand.
CGATCCAGTTCGGCGTCTGGTAGGCGATCGAGGCACCATCCGGCGAGACATTCGCCCGGCGGCGGGTGCCGCTGATCGGCTCGCGCACCTGCATGCCGCTTGAGACGTCCCACAGCGATATCGCCAAGGGGTGAGAAACCACGAGCCTCCGGGAGTCGGAGGTGAACTCCAGTCCGTCGATCTCCGCCGCAGGGTTGCGGCCCGGATCCAGCACGCGCAGCAGTCCGTCGGCCAAGGCCATCAGCGCCAAGCCATCCCCGCGCGATTCGGAACTGATCTTCCCCGCCAGGGCAACCCACGCACCGTCCGGGCTGTAGGCCGCGGCGCGAATTCCGGCCAGCGCATAGTCTTCGAGGACGACACCGGTCCTTGGGTCGATCCGCCGCAGCGGGGGCTCACCGCCGACCAGGGCATTTCCCTCGGGATCGAACCCGAGGACCTCCGCCGCCTCGAAGGCGCGCAGTCGCCGCAGCGTCTCGGCCTCGTAGACGATGGCATTCAGGGTCGTGTTGACTGCCAGATAGGTGTCGTCCGGGGACCAGAGCGCCTCCCTCAGCCGCCCCCTCCCCAGATGGCCGACCCGCTGGAGGTCGGTCGCATTGCTCGCGGCGATCGCTTGCGGGTGCGGCGTTACCTGAGTCACTGGCGTCGGCGGCCGAGCGGACCAGACGTACAATTTGCCTTGCGCAGTCCGCAGCACCAACACCCCGTCTTCGCCGACGAGGACGACTTGCTCTCCTGGCGCGCGCAGATCGAACAGCGTCGCTCTTCTCTCTCCGCTGTCGGCAGCCCACACGCTACCAGCGCCATCGATAAGGAGACCCCCATCGGCCGTGAGGGCTCCAACCTCGGATCGGCCGGCGAACTCGATCAAACGCCGGCCATCGGCTACCTCCCAGACCGTCCCACTGGCAGCGATGAGCCGGGAGGCATCGGGGGTGAACCTCAAATCTCCCACCGATGACTCCTGACCGCGCAGGGTGCGAATCCGCCTTCGCGTCGACACATCCCAGAGGTCGACCAGGCTCCCATGCGCCACAGCCAACAGGCGGCTGTCCGGCGTGAACGCAAAGCGCTGCCCGCCGGGTGAGACCGCTAAGTCGGCCAGGAGTGTCTCGCCGCTGACCAGGTCGATCACCTGAAGACGGCTTCCGTTCTGGATAGCGATCCGACGGTGGTCGGGACTTGCCCCGACGACGTCTGCTTCAACCTCGTACCGTTGCAGCAGGCGCTGGCTCTGGAGATCCCACCGCTCCACTCCGGCAGAACCTTTGGCCACCAGGAGATCTGTGTCGGCATAGGCGATCCCCGAGGCCCAACTCGGGTTCAGCAACATCCGGTACGTGGCCAGCACCGTCCCGCGGGCCGGGTCGAGCAGGTCGACCCCTCCTTGGCGAAGCGCGGTGAGCGTGATCCCATCCGGGCTGGGGACGATCGTGCGGAAGGTCTCCAGCCCGAACGCGACGGCGCCCGGTGCCGCCCCGTCCCGACCGAAACGGAGCGACAGCAGGTCGTCCTCTCCCCACCAGCCCAGGAGATTCAGCCCGGCGACGTTGTCGAGAGCCAGCGGCGGCAGGTCGGGTGGAACACCGACGGGCTCGACAGACGCCTGGGACTTGAACACGGTGGGACGATAGATCGATAGGTCCCGCCCTGCTCCGAGGACAACGAGGGCGCGATCACCGAGGGCGAAGGCCGCCTGACGCAGTTGCAGCTCGAGACTCCCGGCGAGGAAACCGCTGGCGGCGTTCCAAAGGACTCCGCCCGAGTCGATGACCAGCCGTCCGTCATCGCTCAAGGCGATCGCTTGCGCCGTCGTGCCGAAGGAAGCCAGCAGCCGCCCGGATTCGAGATCCCACACGTCACCGCTGGCGGCCGCCACTCGCCGGCCGTCGGTTGTCACGCACAGGCCATGGACCTCCGGGCCATGGCCGGCGAGTTGCCGCGTCAACCGGCCGCTCTCGACGTCCCAGACTCCGACGCCTGGCCCGGCGGCGATGAGAAGCTGACCGCCGTCCGGGGTGAACAAGAAGTCCTGCCGGGCGTCGGCCGAGCCCAGGTTGTGGATCACCTCACCGCTCAGCGCGTCCACGACCTGGATGTACTTGGATCGCACGGCGAAGGTGTCGCCGGCAGGGCTGGCCCGGATCGCCTCGCCGCCAACGGGATAGGTCTGTTTCATGCTGGCCGAGCTCACCTCCCAGCGCTCCGTGCGCGTGCCGCCGACGACCACCACGACGAAGGCATCGCCGAGGAAGGCAGCGTCGGTAATCGTCCCGGCGACCGAGAACTCGGCCAGCGGCCTCTCCTCCCGAAGGTCAAACACGCGTAACAGCCGGCCATGCCACGCGGCCGCCGCGCGCCCATCGCGGCGGACGTCGAACCCGGCAACCTCATCCTCGTCGAGTGCCGCCCCCCGGGCCAGCCGGTAGAGGTTGAGATCGTTGATGGTCTCTCCAACGATTGCCTCCACCGCCGGCTGCGCAGCCTCCACGGAGACCGCGTTCGGGTCGATGACCCAGATTTGCGCCGTGCGGCCGACGTTTCGAATGAGAAAGCGTCCGTCGGAGGTGAAGAGCAGGCTCCCGGGCGTCCCATCCTCGAAGGGGATCGCCCCAACCAACTCGCCCGAAGCCAGGTCCCACACCGATCCATCTCGGCCGATGATCAGTTCGCCGTTGGGGCTGAGGGCAATCTGGTCGGTGGCGCTGTCGAAGACGGCGATCAGCTCGCCGCTGGTTGAGTCCCACACGTCGCCGCTGGCCGAGACCAGACGGGCTCCATCCCGCGAGAAGGCCAGCCCCTCCGTCGGTTCTCCGTGCCCCACCAGTCGTTGTCGCAGGGCGCCCTGCTCGAGGTCCCAAAGCGCCACCGCCACGCCTTCCGTCAGGGCGAGCGTTCGATCGTCGGGCGCGAGGGCGAAGTGCTGCTCGGAATTCGGTTCACCCAGCGACGTCAGCCTGCGACCCGTGATCAAGTTGAGCACCGTAATGTACTTGTCGCGCACCGCTAGCAGGTTTCCACTCGGGCTGAGGCGCATCTCCGTGCCCGGCAGAGACAGGGGCTCCAGCAGGTTCCCGGAGGCCAAGTCCCATTGCAGGATCTCGCCCTCGACGCCCACCAGCAAAGTGTTGCCGCGGTGGGCTACGGCATAGCCTGTCCGACTTACCAGGAAGGGAGGCAAGCTTTGCGCTACTTGGCCGGTGACGGGATCCACCAGGGACACGCCCTGGCCGCGCACAACAGCGGCCATTTCTCCATCGGGCGCCAGCGAGAAGATCAGCGACGGCTCGCCTGAAGTCCAGGAGCGGTACAACCTCCAGGCCGACGAATTGTTGACGTCGGCCACCACTGGCACCAGGGTTGGCGTGGGAATCGACGTCGTCGTCAGGCGGGGCGTACCGCTGGCCGCGACAGCCGGGGTAGGAGTACGGTTCGGCTCCAGGCCTGCGCCGGCCGGCTGCGGCGTTGTCATGAACCCGACCCTTTCGGGTGTCGGCCTCATCCAGCGGGCGATCTCGGGGCCGCCTCCCACAGCGAAAATGACCAGCGAGAACAAGACGAGGGACAGACCGGCCGCCGCCCAGCGCCGGCCGTAGCGGCGTCGCCGGCTCGCCTCCGCGGCAGACTGCCTGGCGCTCTCCTCCGCGTCCGTCGGCCTCGGCGGAGGCCAGCGGAAATCCGGGTCGTCCAGTAGGCGGATCAGTGTTGCGATATCCGGCAGCCGGTCTTCTTTGCCGGGCCGCATGGCGAGCTGGATGGCGCGCACGACATGCGACGGCAAATCGGGGCTGACCGTCTCCGGCGAAGCCAGTTCGACCGTGCCGAGCAAGCGCTGGACGCTGTCGGGCGGCGACTTGCCCGTCAGCAGTGCGTACAGCGTTGCGCCGAACGCATACACATCCGTCCGCGCGTCGGTGCGTCCCAGTCCGTACTGCTCCGGCGGCGCATATCCCGGCGTGACCCCCTTGGCCCCGGTGGAGGTGGTCTGGTCAGGGGCGCCTTCCTTGGCGATGCCGAAGTCGACCAGGATCGCCTCACCTGGAGGGGTGATCTTGATGTTGGCGGGCTTGATGTCACGGTGGAAGACCGGCGGATCAAGACCATGAAGGTAGATCAGCGCCGCACCGATCTGTCGCGCCCAGCGCAGGACCTCCTCCAGCCGCGGCGGGCCGGCGCGGCGCATCCGTTGGGCGAGATCCTCGCCATCGACGAAGTCCATCACCAGGAACTGCGACTTGCCGATTTCGAAGTGATGCGTCACCCGGGGAAGATTGGGATGACGCAGGTTGGCAAGGAGTCGGGCCTCCTTGAGGAACTGGCGCCCGCCGTCCAACGAGAAGCTACGGTTCTCCTTGACGGCGCAGGGCTGCTCCAGAATCTCGTCGAAGGCCAGATAGACGGCGCCGAAGCCGCCCTGACCCAGGACCCGCTCGATGCGATAGCGTTCGAGAAGCCGCGTGCCGGGCTCGAGGGGCATCCTCTCTCCCGGACCCGCCGGGGACTAGGGTCGCCAGGCGGGCTGGTAGTCGAGCCCGGGATCGGTCGTCAGGCGCGTCTGCTGAGAGCTGTCGCGGCTCATGAGATAAATCTCGTGGTTTGCGCCCTCGCGCCACGACTCGAAGGTGACCCATTCGCCGTCCGGGGAGAAATCGGGGTCGTCGTTGGGGCCGGCCACGGTCAGTTGCTGTGCGCCATAGCCCTTGGCGTCCCACGTCACGATCCAGATTTGCTGCTCGACGATGTAGGCCACCAGCCCGCCATCGGGCGACCAATCCGGCGAGCTCGCTGTCTGCGATCGCGACACAGGTTCTGGACGGCTTCCGGGCCACGAGCCATCCTGGAACACCCAGAACAGAGTTGGCCGATCGCCGCGGGAGGTGTTAACAAGTACCAAGCGGTTTCCATCCGGAGACCAACTCGGCTGGCTGTCCAGGGCATTCTCCTGGCTGATCTGGTGGGGATCCCCGCCGTCGGACCGGGCCTCCCAGACCCGCGGCTGGTTCAGCTCCAGATGGGTGAAGGCGATGCCCGCCTCCGACCAGTCGGGGCTGAAGGCTCCGCCCAACACGTCGACCAGCCGGTCGACGCTTCCGTCAACCATATCGCGCAGGTAGATCGAGGCCCCCGGATAGAGCGCTTCTTTCCCGCTGCAGGGAGAAATGAAGAGGAGCGATTGTCCGTCGGGTGACCAGGCTGGCTGGCAGGCACCATCCGGGAGCGTGGTCAGCTGAGTCTCACCGGACCCGTCGGCCCCAATAAGGAAGACCTGCGGCCGGCCGGTGCGCTCGCTGACGAAGGCGATCTGCCCGCCGCCACCTCCCCGGGGCGTGGGGCCCGGTGTGGGAGCGGGCGTCTTGCTTGGAGTCGCCGTCGGTGGAGCCACAGCGACGGGGACCGTCGTTGTTGTCGGCACGGCCGTGGGCGATGGCGTGGCAGCCGGCCTCGATGGCGGCAGCAGGCCGAGAAGAGAGGCGAGCGCCACACCCCCAAGGACGACGACGAGC
>MGNZ01000133.1:10368-11870 GCA_001795235.1 Chloroflexi bacterium RBG_16_64_32
CGGCGCAAGCAGGGTTGCCTGGCCGCCGCCCACGACGGTCGCCGCCGAGGCGGCCAGGTCGACCGGCCGGTCGAGGGCCTGGACGAATTCGTCGGCGCTGGGGAAGCGGTCCTGCGGGATGATCGCCAGGGCGCGTTCGATCGCCGCCGCCACGTGGGGCGACACCGAGGGGTTCAGCTCGCGCAGCGGTACCAGGCGCTCATTTCCCATCGCCCGCTCGAGGCCGTCACTGGGCAACGCCCCGCTCAGCAGGGTATAGAGAGTCGCGCCGAGAGAGTAGACATCGGTGCGGACATCGGTTCGCCCTTGCCCGTACTGCTCGGGAGGCGCGAAGCCGGGCGTGTAGGCCCTGGCGCCCAGGGTGGTGCTGACGGTCGGGTCGTATTCCTTCGCCAACCCGAAATCGACCAGGAACGCCGTTCCGTCGGAGGCGATCTTGATGTTGCCGGGCTTGATGTCGCGATGGATGACGGGGGGCTGGCGCGAATGCATGTAGCTCAGCGCCCTCAGGATGCCGTTCGCCCAGCCCAACACTTCTGCTTCCGGCAGGGCGTCAGCCGTCCGCTCCAGCCGCGCCCGCAGGTCTTCTCCGGCGATGAAGTCCATCACCAGATATTGGCCTTGCCCCTCGATCGAGAAGTGGTCCGTCACGCGGGGAAGGTTCGGATGCCGCAGTGCGGCCAGCAGCCTAGCCTCGCGATGGAACTGGCGTTCCGCCTCGGGTGAGACGAAGCGGTTCTCCTTGACGACAACCACGGTACCGAGCGTGTCGTCGACGGCGCGATAGACCTCGGCCATCCCGCCCTGTCCGAGGCGTTCAAGGATGCGGTAGCGGTCGTGGAGCCAGGCTTCGGGCTCGAGCGGCACAGGCCCCTCTGCTCTCGATTGTGTTCCTTGAGGTGAGAAAGGCGGATCCCCAGCGTACCCGGGATCGACCCGGCCGCCAGGATCAGATTCGGGGAGACCTGGCTGGCCCCGCTCGGCTGGCTTCCCCTATGGGAAGCTTATATCACCGTTCCATTTTCGGATGCAACGAAATCGGCCCCAGCTGTCGCCCGATTCTCGCGAGGATATCGCCAGCCGGTCGGTCGTTTGTCCTCCGGCGCGGCCGATGCGGCTTTTTGGATGAAGTAGAGCGTGTTGATGTAGGAGAAGATCTCTCCGGTGTTTGTCACCCCCACCTGCGCCAGCGGGGGCAGGCCGCCCGATTCGGCCGAGCCGGGTGTTGCCAGCGCAAGAAGCTTAGCCCGTCGGACTTCGCCTCGACCTCGAACCGTCAGGCGCTCGCGCAGAGTCATTTCCCGAAAGCCGATCGCGCGTGGCACACCTGCCCCGGCTGTCTCACCGCCTCGGTCTGGGAGATTTCGGTCTGTACCCCGTCTTCCGAGTCGAAGCACAACCTCGGGTGGGAGGCGATTTCCGGCAGAGGCGCTTCGAGGGAGGGGAAAGGGTGAGAGTAGGGGCGTGCGGGGTAGCCCTCCCCCTTTGGGGGGAGAGAGTTC
>MGNZ01000134.1:0-126 GCA_001795235.1 Chloroflexi bacterium RBG_16_64_32
AGGAAGAGCACGGGGCCCTTGTTGTCCCACAGGTCGCGGTAGGGGATCGACCCGTGCAGCCAGCCACGGGCGATGACGCCGTACAGCCCCTGGTCTCTATCGAAGGGGGCGTTGAAGAGGGGGCTG
>MGNZ01000134.1:349-570 GCA_001795235.1 Chloroflexi bacterium RBG_16_64_32
CGCCGATGGCGTCCGCGTTCGGGCCGATGAGCGTGAGCATCGCGAATGACACGCCGATCTCCGCGTAGGCGCGCAGCTTTTCGATAGACCGCTCGGGGTCCCTGGGCCCGATGCCGTCGGCCCGCAGCGTCATCGATATGCTCTCCGGGTCGCGGCCGTACTCGCGGGCGTATTGCTTGACTTTGGCGAAGCGCTCCGCCATCACCTCCGGCGGGGCGAAG
>MGNZ01000134.1:653-3183 GCA_001795235.1 Chloroflexi bacterium RBG_16_64_32
TGCGGCTTCTGTACGGGCTTCGGGTAGACGCCCACGTCCTCGAGGTCGTAGAAGCGGCCGTGGAACGTTGGGTCGTCCAGCGTCCAGCAGCGGCGGATGACGTCCAGGTACTCGGCCATGCGGGGGCCGTGGTTGGCGAAGGGGACGTTGAGCGCCGCGAACTCCTCCTTCATCCAGCCGGCGCCGGCGCCGAAGATCAGCCGCCCGCCGGAGAGCACGTCCAGGGTGGCGAGCTGCTTGGCCAGGAGGACGGGCTGGCGCTGCGTGATGACGATTACGGAGGTGCCCAGGCGGACACGCTGGGTGACGGCGGCCGCGTACAGCAGCGTGGCGACAGGCTCCAGGAACGGCCACTCCGGTTGAATGGGATAGCGCCCGCCCGGGTAGGGGGAATCGATCTTGCGGGGCGTGATTATGTGGTCGCTGACCCAGACAGAGTGGTAGCCGAGCTCTTCGGTCTTGCGGGCCACGCCGGCGATAGCCTCCGGCGTGGCGAATGGCCCGACGTGGGGCAGGTGCACTCCGAACTCCAAGGCGGCCTCCCGGCTAGTCGTGCTGTTGCGGATTCGGGGGCAATATAGCACCCCGACCGGTCGGGGGCCAATGCGCGGCTAGTCGCCCGGGCGGGCGTAGCCCAGCGCCTCCGCGGCGTCCCGCAGCAGGGCGCGGATGCGCGCCGCGTCGCTGGCGATGACGTCGACGCGGCGGTCGATGGCGAGCTCCTCCTCGATGTGGATGACGCTCTCGCAGAGGTCCCTGGCCATCTCTTCGTCGATCGGCCGCAGCGGCGGGTCCACGTTATGGGTGAAGCCGTGGACGTCGCCGAAGAAGGCGTCTTCGGCCGCCGGCAGGTTTCCGGCCGAGGCCGCCTGGATCACCTTCGCAAGGCCGGCGTCCTCCGCCTGGAAGCCTGCCTGCGAGATGTCGCTCCTGCCCAGCGGCGGTAAGGCGTTATCGCAGGCGTTATTGCCGCCGCCGTTGCCACCGAGGAGGAAGATGACCGCGACGACAATGCCGCCGCCGATGACGGCCACGAGCCCGAGGAATAGCGCTATATCGCCGCGCAAGTTATTTCGTCTGGCCCTCCGGGGAGTGTTCCGCTCGCAGGAAGTTTATCAGATTCCAACTGTCCTCTTCAGAGATCTGGCTGGCGAATCCGGGCATGATGTTGCCGAAACCGCGCGTGATGACGGAGAAGAAGAAGAGGTCAGTATGGTAGGGGACGTGAAGCCGGAAGTCCACGGGCGGCACGGCCAGCGTCTTCGCCAGCGGGCCGTCGCCGCGACCGGTGAGGCCGTGGCACTGGGTGCAGTTCTGATCGTACAGCTCCCGCCCGCGGGTCACGGACGCCTCGGTCGCGGCCACCGGGTTGCCCTCGCGCGCCTGCTCCGGCGTCAGGCCTACGTGCTTGTGGACGCCGAGTAGCAGGCCCAGCCCTATCACGCCGAAGGTGATGCCGGTCATGCGCAGCCAGCGGGCGGCGCGGACGCGGATGCGCGGCCACTGCTGGGCGGGAACGGAGACGATGGCCGCGCCGGCCAAGAGTCCCAGGGCGGCGACGAGATCCCAGGAGCCGGTGACCAGCGGCAGGGCGAAGCGGTCCCGCCCCGCGCCCGACGCGGCGCCGCCCGCCTGCACCGGGATGCGGAAGAAGGTGGAGACGTCGTCCACGCCGGCGCGCCGGACGAAGACCTGCATCTCCCAGTCGCCGGTGCTTGCGAAGAAGGCGCCGGACGCCTTGAAGTAGTTCGGGTTGACCTCCTCGGCGATGACCTCCGAAGGCCCCAGCGTCGGGTCCGGCGACTTGAAGCGGAGCCGCACCTGGAGCACATCGGCCAGCGGCTGGCCCGGCTGCGGGAACAGGTAGACCTGGTAGGAGTTGGCGCCCACCGTATTGGGGGAGACGCTGATGTTTACCCCCAGGTCGCCGGCCTGCGACGTCGATTCGTAGCCGACCACCACCTGTGTCGACTCCCGCACGAACTCCTGGGACTCCACCGTGACGCGGGCCGTCGGGTACTGCGTGAGCACGCCGACGATGGCGAGGACGCCGACCGCGAGGGCGGCCTCCAGCCACACCGCGCGGGTCAGCCAGCGGCGCAGCCGCTCCAGCGCCTCGCGACCGCTGGATGCGACCTTCCGCAGGGCCCGCGGCCGGAGGACAACGGAGTTGAGGGCCGCTACCGGCAGGAGGAGCCCGATCAGCGCCAGCTTTGCGATAAGCACCCGTCCGTAGCTCGTATCGACCAGCGCTTTCCACGCCGGGACCTCGGTGAGGGCGCTGAACGTGCCGGTGGCGAGCAAAGCGATGACGCTGATAGCGGCGAGGACGGAGAAGCGCTGCAGGTGACCGGCAAGCAGGGGCGTGCGCACGCTATCGGGCACGTCGCGGCGGGCCCAGGCGAGTAGCAGGCCGAGCTGGGCAAGCATGCCGATCCAGACGGCGGCGGCGGCCAAGTGCACGAAGTCCGCGCTGACGGCCCAGACCGAGCCCTCCACCGCCCCGGCGTGGCTGACCAGCGAGACGAGG
>MGNZ01000134.1:3235-3465 GCA_001795235.1 Chloroflexi bacterium RBG_16_64_32
TCCCGCGTGTGGCTCCAGGCCATGCCGGCGGCGACCGCGACGGCGACGCCCGCCAGCACCACCTGCCGCTGGATCCAGCGCTCGCCCCAGTCGGTCTCGGCTACGACCTTGTCGACGAGGTCGAGGCCGCCGAGCTGCCGAGCCTGGACGAGCAGCTCCGCCAGCCCGGCGACGGCGAGAACGGCGATCGCCGGCCACACGGCCCAGAGGGCGTGCCGCCGGCCCGCCTC
>MGNZ01000134.1:3504-3771 GCA_001795235.1 Chloroflexi bacterium RBG_16_64_32
GGCGCCGGCCACGACCAGCAGGACGAAGCCGAGCCCTCCCACAAGGCCGGCCGCGCCCACGAGTGCAGCCAGCTTTGTGATCACGGTGTCGGGGGTGGGTTCGCCGCCGCTGGTGACACCCGCCACCTCCGGCCGCGGGCCGGACGGCTCGCTGCCGTCCGCGTTGAGCACCGTGAACGGAAACGAGCCCTTGATGAAGTGCCCGTCCACGGCGGACAGCGTCTCCCACACCACGACGTAGAAGCCCGGCTGGACGCTGTCCTGCAT
>MGNZ01000134.1:3780-6715 GCA_001795235.1 Chloroflexi bacterium RBG_16_64_32
CATCATCGTGCGGTCATCGTCGGAGAAGGTGACCGCGTCGATGTCCACCCGTTTGCCCGTGCCGTCCAGCACGCGCATCGTGGAGAGGCTGCGGTCAAGCGACTCGGAGAACCAGGCGGTAACGACGACTGGCGGCTCGGCCAGCTTGGCGTCGACCACCGGGTCGGAGCGGACGAGGAGGGCGTGGGCCTGGGCGCGGCCGGGCAAGAGCGCCCAGGCCGTGGCGAGGGCGAGAACGGCCACCAGGCCGGCGCCGAGCGTCAGCCTGGTGGTATCGCGCCTGCGAAACGGAATGCGGTCAGCTCTAACCGGCTTCGTTCAGCGCCTCCTCTACCTTCGCCTTCAGCAGCAACTCCGCCACGCGCTTCCTCCTAGCCGTACAGCAGGCCTGGCGCGCCGATGATCTTGTACCCCACCAGGTACGGGAACTCGTACAGCGCCAACACGATCACCAACATTAGCGCCAAGTGCGGGGCGGCGAGACGAAGCGCTCGCCCGTTGTCGGTGGCCACGCTGCGAGCGATCCGGTAGGCGACGTATCCGGCCACCAGCAGGCCGAGCAGGATGGGAACAGTCAGCAGCGCCGCGTAAACGTTGTACGTAGTACCGCCGAATATCGGATCGGAGAAGCTGCCAAAGAGCTCAGGGTCTAGGTAGAGGTGCACTCCTATCTGGCTAAGCCCGAACGTGACCCACTCTCCGCCGCTACTCAGGACGTCCCGCAGTAGGTATCCCAGAGCCCTGAAGATGAAGAGGGGTAGATACGCGAAGGCGAACAGTGTGAACGCCGCGCGGTACCGGACGTTGAGCATCTTGCTGGACACGAAGGCGACAGCGGAGTAGAGGCCGATCATCGTGGCCAGGCCGATGAGCTCGACCGAAACGTATATGGCGTCCTCTGCGGAGAGGAACGGGATCACGTCCGGAGCGGCGTCCCTTATGAAGGTTGGCGTGCGGGTTCCATGGCCCCACGCCATGTGGAACAGGAAGATGGTCATGAGGACCAGGACGGAGAAGGCCTCCCCCACCCGCGGCTGGGACACCTTCCAGAGCCGGGAGAGCGGCCACGAGAGAGCGGCCTTTATGGTACCCGGCGTGGGGCAGCTCTTGACGCACTTCAGGCAGAAGCTGCAGGTGCGGTTCATCGTCCCCATGACGGCCGGGTACAGGCCCCACGCGCAGCCCTCACGGTCCGTCGTGCCGCGGTAACAGGCCTGTGTGGGGCATTCCTGGCAAGCCGCGGCCGGTTGGGCGGGCGCGACCTCCAGGGATGGGCCGGAGCGCAGTTCACCTCGGGGGGCTGCCTGGAGGCTAATGGGCGCCACCAGCGACATCACTCCCAGGGGGGCGCTGATGGGGCAGACGTGTCTGCAGAATACGCGCCCCGTGAACAGCAAGCCCGTGACCGCTGCAACAGCGGCGACTATCAGGAAGAACCAGGCGGTCTGGCTCGGGACTGTGTCGAAGCCCGTGATGGGCCGGACCATCCAGAGCACCAGAACGAAGGCGATTAGCGATAGGCTCAGGTTGCTGAAGAGCCGCGGCCACTTCAGCCCTATGGTGAACCGGTTTGCCACAGCCCCGATGGTGCCGATGGGGCAAACGGCGCACCACGCCCGCCCAAGCAGGACGGATGACGAGAGAACGACCGGCCAGAAGAAGATCGTGAAAGCGCCCCAGGTGATGAGGTTCTCGCCGCTCTCATCGCTACCGAAGAACCCATCGTAGACCGCGACCACGAAGAGGAGGAAGATGGCCACCTGCAGCCCAAGCGGGAAAAAGAGGCTGCGAGCGGTCGCGTCCAGCGGACGCCAGGCGAGCAGATCGATCTGCCGCCTTGCTGACGAGATGTTCGCAGGCAATTTGAGTGTAGGCTGGCTCACAGCTTCACCCCCGCCTTGCGGATGATGGCAGGCAGCGCGAGGGTGAGTGCGGCGATGAGGAGGAGCGGCAGTAGGAGGGCGGTAACAATGCGGCCGCCATTGAAATCGGCGCTCTCCAGCGAGTTGTTGACGGCGCCCAAAGCTTCAGTCAACTGGCCGGCGTTCGCAGACGCGGCCTCCTGATCGCCAGCCTCTACGGCCGTACTCACTCGGCTCATCGCCGACTCGAAGCCGGCGACAATCTCGGTCGAGTCGCGCCGCTCAAGTTCGCTGCTGACAGCGGCCCAGTTGCCCTTGATGGCTGCCAGTTGGCCGTTCGCTGTCTCGAAGTCCGCGTGCTCGAGCGCGCTCGAAAGCTTGCCGGCGCTGGCCTTGATCGCCGCCATCTCCGTGATGAGCAGTCGATCGGTGACGGCATCGGGGCCGTCCGCACGAGCGGACGGGGCAAGGGGAATCGCCGCGAAAGCGCACGCCAGGAGCGTAACGAAGAGCACGCGCGCGCCCGACGAGCCCAGGATGCCTATCGCCATGGGAGACCTCTCCCTGAGGAATAGGCAATCGCCTGGTCCCGTCGGGGCTGCATTGCCACCCACACGGTGCAGCAGCAACCGCATGGTGGCCGACAGGCGTCGGGCAAGCCCGACACCCGAAGGGTTGCCGTTCATAAGGAAACCTCCATTTGATCTAACTAGGACTCTTTGGTTACCCCACTGGAAGGGCAAGGGGATGAGAGTCAGGCGGTCGGCGGCCAGAGCCAGCGCTGTCAGGATAGCGGCTGAGGCCGCGATTAGCAGGCACCTCGGCGACCTCAACATTCGCTCTCCGCTCTAGCGTCCCGCCAGCGCATCCTCGATCTTCGCCTTCAGCTCCTCGTAGTCGCGGGGTGCGCCCATCAGCTCCCCGTTCAGGAAGAGCGAGGGCGTGTACTTGACGCCGGCCTGCGTCCCGTCGCGCTTGTCGGCCAGGACGGTCGCTTCGTGGCGCCTGGAGTCGAGGCAGACGCTGAACGCCTGCGTGTCCAGTGCCAGCTCGCCGGCGTACCCTTTGAGCTT
>MGNZ01000135.1:0-2758 GCA_001795235.1 Chloroflexi bacterium RBG_16_64_32
ACGAGACGCACCTGGTAGAGCGCGAGGCCGAGCTGGGCGGCCTCCTGCGCGACCTCGACGAGATATCCCCGTCCGGCGTGAAGGCGCACGATGTCTTGAAGGCCCTGCGGATGGACGTCCTCCGCTCGAAGGTGAAGGTGCACCTGGACACGCAGGTGGAGCAGATCGGCGGGCACATCGGCAACTTCCAGGCTCGCCTCTCGGACGGCGAGGAGCTGCTGGCTGGTGCAGTCGTCCTGGCCATGGGCGCCCGCACCTACGTCCCTCAGGAGCTCGACTACGAGAGCAATGCTCAGGTAATCACTAACCTGGAGCTGGAAGGGATGTGGCCCGAGGTCCCGGGCCGGATGGTCACGATCGTGGGCTGTGTGGGCTCTCGCGGCGATGGAGCGGGCTGCTCCCGCTACTGCTGCGAGTCGATGGTGGGCCAGGCCCTTCGCCTGCGCCGCATGGGCAAGAAGGTGCGCGTCCTGTATCGCGATATCCGCACCTTCAGCCGCCAGGCCGAGGAGCTGTACGAGCAGGCCGGCCGCGAGGGCGTTCAGTTCGTACGCTACCGGGACGTCCCCGCCGTGGAGGCGATCAGCTTGGAGAACGGCGCCGTCCGCGTCTACGACGAGCTTTTGGGAGCCGACCTACGCATCCCCACTGATCTGCTCGTGCTGGCCGTGGGCCTGCGGCCGCCGGAAGACGACGTGACGCAACAGCTCAAAATATCCCGCAGCGAGGACGGCTTCCTGCTGGAGAAGCACCCCAAGCTTGGTCCGGCCGAGGCGGGAGCGCCGGGGATCTTCCTGGCCGGCACGGCGCAGAGCCCCAAGGACGTGCGCGAAGCCATCGCCCAGGGGCTGGCCACCGCCGGCAAGGCCGCGGCCCTCCTCGCCCGCGATACGATCGAGAAGGAGCCTATCACCGCACAGTTGGACGACGAGAAGTGCATCTACTGCGGGCGGTGCGTGCCCGCCTGCCCCTTCGGCGCAATCGAGCTTCTGGGCCCGATCAAGGAGGGGCCGCTGCGGATCATCGACGCCGCCTGCCAGGGCTGCGGTGGCTGCGCCGCCGAGTGCAACTATGACGCTATCAATATGCCCTATTTCACCAGCGATCAGATCATCGCCCAGATCGACGCCGCCTTGGCCGTCAAACCACAAGAGAAGGTCCTGGTCTTCGCCTGCAACTGGTGCTCGTACGCCGGCGCGGATCAGGCGGGCATCGAGAAGATACAGTACCCGCCCTCGTCCCGAATCATCCGCACCATGTGCTCGGCCCGGATCGAGGAAGGCTTCGTGGCCCACGCCTTCGACAAGGGAGTGGGCGCTGTCCTCATCACGGGCTGCCGCCTCACGGAGAAGGGCTCCGACTGTCACTACATCAACGCCAACCAGCACACCCTCAAGCGGTTCCAGTTCTGGCGTCGCAAGTACGAGCGTAAGGGCGTGGCGCCGGAACGCCTCCAACTCCAGTGGATTTCGGCCTCCGAGGGTAGGGAGTTCGCGGCCAAGATGAAGGAGATGGACGAGGTCGTGCGGGCCTACGCCCGCGAATCGGGGGTGGCGGTATCGTGAAGCGCGCAACCGACGAAGCCATCACTCTGGACGACGCCTACTGGGAGAGGCTGATGGCGGCGACGGACGGCGCCATCGCCCCCTGCTTTCAGTGTGGCGTCTGCACCGCCGCCTGCCCCTGGGGCCTGCTCCAGGATGAGCCCGCCAATGTGCGGCAGATCCTGCGGCGCGCTCAACTGGGCATCCCGGAGAGCGACGGGGCCATATGGTGGTGTGCTACCTGCCGCGCCTGCGAGGTGATGTGCCCCCGCGGCGTCCCCATCGCCGAGGTGATGCTAACCCTGCGCAACCTGGCCTGGCAGGACGGGGCCGTTCCCAAGGGCCTGTCGTCCGTCCTGTGGTCCCTCCACTGGGACGGCAACCCCTGGCGGCGACCTCCCTCCCAGCGCGAGGCCTGGACCAAGGGCGCTGAGGTCAAACCCTTCGAACCTACAGATGAGATCCTGTACTACGTCGGCTGCACCCCGTCCTACGACAACCGGTCGCAGAAGGTGGCGCGGGCTTTGGCCGGTGTGTTGAATGCGGCGGGGGTGTCCTTCGGCACCCTGGGCGAGCGCGAGCCCTGCTGCGGCGACGCCGCCTACGGCCTGGGCCAGCACGATTACCTCCGGCAGATCATCGCGGCCAACGTGAAGCTATTCGCCGAGGCCGGCGTCGGCACTCTGGTGGCCGTCTCCCCTCACTGCTACGACATGTTCCTCAACCACTACCCGCGCGAGAACGGCCTTCAGCCTCTGCACTACACGCAGTACCTCGCCCAGCTCATCGATGAGGAGCGCCTGCGCTTCCAGGAGCCGCTGGAGGCGAAGGTCACATTCCATGACGCCTGCTACCTGGGCCGGCGCAACGATGTGTACGACCCGCCGCGTCAGGTGCTGGCGGCCATCCCCGGCGTGACGCTGGTGGAGATGCCCCGCAACCGGGAGGATGCTCTGTGCTGCGGCGGAGGCGGCGGGCGCATGTGGATGGAGACTGCCGCCGAGGAGCGCTTCGCCAATCTGCGGGTCGCGGACGCGGCCGAGACCGGCGCCGACATCCTGGCCACCGCCTGTCCCCACTGCATAGCTTGCCTGGAGGACAGCCTGAAGCTAGCCGGTAGCCCCATGCGGGTCATGGACGTGGCTGAGGTGGCCGCCGCCGCCCTCGGGATCGGGAGGAGCGCACAGTGATAGAGCCGCGCTACGGTTCGCAGG
>MGNZ01000135.1:2787-6727 GCA_001795235.1 Chloroflexi bacterium RBG_16_64_32
AGCATGAGGCTGGCGCCCTTGAGGGTGTCTCCCTGGAGCTCCTGGGCCGCGCCCGTACTCTCGCCGACCAGCGGCGCGAGCCCCTCACCGCCGTGCTGCTGGGCGGAGACGTCCAACCCCTGGCCGCCGAGGCGATCGCCTGCGGCGCCGACACCGTCATCCTGGCAGAGCATCCGCTTCTGGAACCCTACACCACCGATCCTCAGACTAAGGTCATGGCCGGCCTTGTCCTGGAGCACAAGCCGGACATGCTCCTCCTGGGGGCCACCCCCAACGGCCGCGACCTGGCCGGCCGGCTGGCCGTCCGCCTGCGCACCGGCCTTACCGCCGACTGCACAGACCTTACGATCGACGAAAAGAGCGGCCTCCTGGTGGGGGAGGTCACCGGCTTCGGGCAGGGGATTCTGGCCACGATCGAGTGCCCGCGGCACCGCCCCCAGATGGCCACCGTCCGCCCCGGCGTGTTCACCCGCCCGCAGCCTGACCCCTCGCGGCAGGGAGACGTGCGGCTGGTGCCGGTCGAGCTGAGCGAGGCCGACCAGCGGGTGCGGGTGCTACGGCGCTCCACGTCCAAGGGCGTAGATATCACTCAGGCGGAGCGGCTGGTCGTCGGCGGGCGTGGTGTGCAAGGGGACTTCGCGCTGCTCAGGAAGCTGGCCCGCCTCATGGGCGCCGACGTAGGCGCCTCGCGGGTCGCCGTGGACCAGGGCTGGGTGGGACACGACAGGATGATCGGTCAGACGGGGTCCATCACGCGACCCAAGCTGGCCATCGTCTGCGGCGTAAGCGGCGCCACTCAGTTCACAGTCGGCATCCAGGACGCCGAGACCGTCGTCGCCATCAACTCCGACCGGGAGGCGCCGATCTTCGAGACTGCCGACTACTGCATCGTGGACGATGTGTTCCAGGTCCTAGCGCCCCTCATCGACGCGCTGGAGCGGGAAAAAGCCGGGAAGAAGGGCTAGCATGCCGGGCCTACACACCATCGTTTGCCTCAAGGTCGTGCCAAAGTCCGAGGAGGTCAGCGTCGACCCGGAGACCCGCACTTTGGACCGCGGCAACGCCCGCTCCGAGATCAACGGCCAGGACATGAATGCCCTTGAGGCTGCCCTGGACCTTAAGGATACTTACGGGGGCCGGATCACTATCCTCTCCATGGGGCCTCCGTTCTTCGAGCCGTTCCTGCGCCTGGGGCTAGCTATGGGCGCCGACGCTGCTTATCTGATGAGCGACCGGGCATTCGGCGGCGCCGATACCCTAGCTACCTCCTACACCCTTGCGGCCGGCATCAAGGCCATAGGCGGCTGTGACCTGGTCCTGTGCGGGGAGGAGTCCTCAGACGGGGCCACGGCGCAGGTGCCGCCGGGAATCGCTGAGTGGCTGGACCTGCCCCAAATCACCTACGTGAGCCGCGTTCAGGTGATGAAAAAGGCTCGACTCCTGCGGGCCAGGCGCCAGTTGCAGAGCGGATACGAGATGGTGGAGACGCTTCTGCCCTGTGTTCTCTCCGTGAAGCTGGGCATCAACGAGCCCCGCTTCCTGGACTTCCAGCGCTGGGAATGGGCGATGGAGGAGGCTCCGGTGACCGTCTGGACCGCCGCTGACCTGGGATTGGACGAAGGTTATCTGGGGCTCCCAGGCTCGCCGACCGCGGTCTCCAGCGTGGGCGCCGCCCCCTCGGCGCAGCGCCGCGGGGAGTTCCTGTCAGGGACACCCCAGGAAGAGGCACAGCAGCTATTGGAGAGGATTCGGCCGTTGGTGCGCCTGAGCTGAATCAGGCCGAAAGGCGGTGATCGCCGTGCCCCACTACTTCTTCTGGCCGTTCGATGTTGGAATATCGAAGATCGATCGGGAGCGGACGCGGGCCAGGACCCACATCGCCGACGCGGTGCGGCTGGGCGTTCTGGCTCAGGAGGAAGGCGCCGAGCTCCGCATCGAGGGCCACCTGATGGCCTGCGATGTCTGCGGAGAGAGCAGCATCTCTATATGGGAGCGCGCCCGGGAGAAAGCGGACCCCGCAGCCTTCGTGCAGCGCTACTCCTGCCTTCAGACGCGCAACGCCCTGTTCCGTCACCTGGAGGAGGGTCGCCCCTTGGCCGAGGCCGCCGTCACTCACCTCAGGGAGTGCATTGGTTGCGGGCAGCACTTCCTGGAGCCGGGCAAGGCGCTGCACACGCTGGCCGTGGACGAGGCGGCCGTGGCGGCCCAGGACTGAGCCGCGCTCGGGCGAAGGCGCCCGGCAGCACGGACACCGTTACCCGACTCACCCACTGAGCGTGGAAAACACCCCGAATTCGGATCTCGTGGGTTTTGCCCCCGCGCGCCACTAATTTCTGCATTCAGACGCAATTGCAGGCGATCGGCAGTAACATACTCCGAGCATCGTCGTCTAACCGTTAGAGCGCGTGGTTCCCCAGTCGTGGGGGAGTGCGCGCCGCCCCCAGGTTGCAGTGATGGCTGATCGCAAAACAAATGTCCGTGGGGCGGGGCAGGCGGCATCGGTGCCCTATCCCAATAAGCTGGCTCCGCCCGTACGCCGGCTGGCAACCATCCAGCGGCAGCGTCTGGTAGACCTGCTGTCGGAGGATGCGTCACGCCGGGTCACAGTAGTTACCGCCCCTGCCGGATACGGAAAGACCACGCTTCTGGAGAGCTTCGTCCAGGCCGGGACCGCTCCCGTTTGCTGGTACGCCCTGGACGAGCGTGACCGCGACATCCCCACCTTCCTCCGCTATTGGCTGGCCTCCGCCAGGACGCAATTCGCCGATTTCGGACGGGATCTGGAGGCGGCGCTGGAGGGGCGGGAGGTCGTGAGGCCGGAGCGATGGGTTGACCTGATGGTATCAGCGGTCCAGGAGGTCGATCAGCCGTTCACCTTCATTTTCGACGATTTCCATCACTTTGACGAAGCGCCGCCGGACCTGCGCCAGGTGCTCGAAGGCTGGCTCTATCGGCTTCCCGCTCACTGCCACCTGGTGTTATCGACCCGCACTCAGCCGGACGTGACCGTTCTGCCACTGATGACCGTTCGCCAGGAGGTGGCGACCGTGACGGCGGCGGACTTCGCCTTCACCTGCGAGGAGGTGGCACATCTCTATCGGGCCGTGCTGGACAAGGAGATCTCGCTGGATGACGCCCAGCACCTTGCCGATGTGACGGAGGGTTGGGTGGCGGCGCTCATCCTGATGGCAGACCAGGTGCAGGCCGCCCGTACGTCGATATCGCTGGAGCAGATCAGCGCTTCAGGCACGCTATTCCAGTACATCAACCTGGAGCAGTTCAGCGTGGAGCCGGAAGAGGTGCAAGAATTCCTCACGGGCAGCGCGGTGCCCCGGGCTATAGACACCAGGTGGACGAACGAACTGCTGGAAATTGACAGCAGCGAAGAGAAGCTGAACTATCTGGAGCGTCGCAACCTTTTCGTTGCGCGTGAGGAACCGGATCCGCAGCGCCGCCGCTATCACAGGCTGTTCAGGGCCTTCCTGGTGAGCCATCTGCGGGCGATAGACCCCCGGCGGTTTACGGAGCTCAATCACCGGGCCGCCGCCATGTTCGAGCGGGAGGGCAAGTGGGAAGAGGCCGTATACCACCTGCTGCAGGCCGGGGCATGGGAGCGCATCGTCGATGTGACGGAGCGTGTGGGCCGCGAGCTCTTCGAGCAGGGGAAATGGGACACCCTGGCGGACTGGCTGGAGGCGATCCCCGCCGAGGAGCTGGACGCCCAGCCTAAGCTGCTGCTGTGGAAGGTTCGTATCCTCCACTACCTCAATCAGCTTGATCAGGCCCTCGCCGTCCTCGCCCGCCCTATCCAGAGCTTCGAGGCCCAGGGCGACTGGGTCGCCCTGGCTGAGGCGCTGGTGCTGAAGGGGATGTGCCTCCGATTCAAGGGCGCCTATCAAGAGGCGAAGGAGGTGCTGGTCAGGGCGCGCTCCCTCCTCAT
>MGNZ01000136.1 GCA_001795235.1 Chloroflexi bacterium RBG_16_64_32
AGCCTTGACGAGAAAAGCGTCAACCCGATCGTAAGCGCCCTCAATCTCCTCGGTCGAAACCTGGAGAGAGCGGGCGCGCTCGCCGTGAACGCCGTCGATCTCCTGGTTGTACCGCATTACTGCCGCGTCACCGTGCTCCCTGACATCGCCAAGGATACGGTCAACTACCTCGCCGACGCCCAGCTCCAGCCCGAATACGCGGCGTATGACCTCGCGCACCGCAGGCGGCAGCTCAGCCGCCTCAAGAGGAGCGCGGCGAAGCACCGAGCCTCTCGCGTCGTCCACTCCGCGGGCTATGCGCAACTCAGGTACTCCCTCGCTGCTTCCAGAGCTTCCTCTACGGAGCTATCCATGAACGCCCGGACCCGCTTCTCGGTCAGATAACGGAGCGTCTCATCCGCCAGGTCCGGCAGCGACCGCACGAACTCCCGGAACTGCTCCGGCGTTTCGATCCCGGCCTCCCTGAGGTGACGGCTGGCGATGTAGCGGAACCGGTCCCAATCCGGAGGATGGTTCACCACGTCCAGGATGACCTCCTGCCATCGACGCAGCGTCTCGGCGTCGATGAGGTCGATCTCCAGCGCCAGGTCCGCGCGGGCGACCTCATCCAGAACATGGGCCATCAGATCGCGGTCGATGCGCTTCTGGCGGTCGAGGGAGAACTGCATCGCCCGGTCCATGATGTTCGCTCGTATGTTCCCACCCAGGGGAGACCGCTCCCCAAAGAAAGGGCGATAGATCGTGTTGATCCACAGCTCGTCCATAACCAGGTGCGTCACGTAGCCGGCCACGAAGGCGACCGTGGCCGCGCTCAGCTCGCCCGGTTCGCGCAGCCGCGGGTAAGCCTGGAAGAGGCCCCCTACGCCGCTCTGCTCGTCGAAGTTGGCCAGGTCGAAAAAGTGGGTGCGCCGGCGCTCCCAGCGGGTGATCACGCGGATGTCAGGAGCGGTGGAGCCCAGATAGAGGTTACCCCGCTCCTCTTCCAGAACACGGTGGCGCAGCCGGTCCGCCACCTCCTTAGCGATGACCGTGTGCAAACCCAGCGGTGGCATCTCACATCTGACCTCGCCGCCATTGTATCAGACCATCTACCCAGCGTTCGCGGACATCCGCAGGGATGAAACCACCTGGTCGAACAGCTTGCGGCGGCGTCCCGACAGCACCCGCTCCCTGGACGCAATGACGCAGGTGGTGGAGCGGAACAGGAGGTCTATCGGCTTGAGCCTGTTCTCGACCAGGGTCCTCCCTGTCTCGGTGCCTTCGATGAGCAGCTCAGCGTCCTCCGGCACGAACCCCTCGGACGCCCCGGCGATGGGGATGACCTGATAGCGCCCCAGGTGGCGGCTCCGCGCGAAGGCATCGGCGATGCCAGGAAACTCGGACGCCACGCGGATCATCCGATTCCCTTGCGCCCGCCAATGCGCCAGGGCGCCGTCCAGGTCTGACGCCGGCACATCCTCACTCACGACGGCGGCGACATTGAACTGACACCGCTGCAGGTCCACCAGTTCCTCTGCAGGGCTGGAAGGAAACCGGCTCAGGTGCTCCGTCAAACAATCACGGCCGGTCACTGCCAGGTCAATCTCACCCGTGGCAACGAGCTGCGGCATGTCGTGGGGACGGATCACTTTTATCTCCAGGCCTGCAAGCGCGCTCTTCGGACGGCGCAGGCACCGCGTTTCGTCATAGCCCGCAAGGGGCAGCAGGCCGGCCTCCCGCAGCGCCGCCACCACGTGGCGCTGCTGGTGACCGTCCGGCAGCGCCATCCGAAGCGATTGGCGTCGCGCCGGCGCTGGCCGCTTCTCGCCCGTCCCCGCCGGGAGCGGCGGCGGCAGCCGAAGCGACTGAGCTTCTCCTCTACTCCCGCTGCCCGCCAGCGGGCCTAGCAGGGGGCTCAGGTCCTTCTTCGCGAGGCTATCTGCGTTGGCGATGAGCCAGGCCGAGCTGCACAGCATGCGAAGCAGAGGGACAAGGCCCTTTGCGGATACGGCCGCCTCGTCGCCGGCCGCTATAACCGCCAGATCGGCGTCCTCTGGAGGGTAGGCCTCGGCGGCGCCCCACACAGCCTGCACCCGGTATGCGGGCAGCCTGGCCGCCAGAGCGAACGCCTCCGCTATGTTCGGGAACTCGCTGGCGACGCGGAGGCCTCGGCGGCCCCCTAGGGAGCCTAGGCCCTCTGTCTCGGCGGCGGACGCGACGTACAGCCCAAGGCGGCCGACTCCCAGATCACGCAGCGACGCGACGGGGTGCTGAGGGTAGCGGGCCCGTAGCTCCTCAATCCATGCCAGCCCGCAGATACCGAGGTCGTAGCTTCCCATAGCGATCTGTATGGGGATGTCCTTCTCACGAAAAACCCGGGCGACTGCGCGCTCGTGCCCGCCAACGCTCAGGATGTACGTGCGGGAGCCCTCGCCGTAGCCTTCGACCTTCAGCCCGACCGACTCCAGGGCATCGGCAACGGGGGTGCGCAGATCACCCGCCGGAAGGGCGAGCTTAATCACGACCGGTCTGTCGCAGCGCCTCCGCCACAGCCTCCACGCTAGCCAAACGGCGTCCCTTCCCGCTCACTCCCGACAGCACGTACCCTTCGCCCGACGCCGCCACCCGCGGGCCGTCATCCGGGGCCGTTCCCGCTACCTGCGCGGCGAGCCCCTCCGCGCGCAGCGTGGCGGCCAGACGGAACGCCGACGCCAGGGACTCGCCGTCATCTGCCCTGGCAACGACCGTGACGATCTGTCGGGCTTCAGGGGCCTCCGCGGGCAGGAGATCTGCCAGAACAGCGGCTTCCAGCGCGAAACCGGACGCCGGTACGTGCTCGCCACCGATTAGCGAGACGAGCGCGTCGTAGCGCCCCCCGCTTCCGACCTTCTGGCCGGACACGTCCAGGTGGAACGCTGGCCCCGTGTAGTACTCGAAATTTCGCACCATCGCCGCCGAAATCAAGCAGCGGCAGCCGAGCGGTTCCAGCGCCCCGACGACGACCGCCAGTTCGTCCAGCGGCTCTTCCAGGGCAGGAATGCTCTCCACGAAGGTGCTGCGCAAATTGTTCAGGTAGGCCCTGCCCTCGCCCTCCACAGCCAGGAGCATACCCAGAGAGGCTCCCACATCCGGTAGCCGCTCCTGCAACTCCCGAAGGGCGCCGGCATCTCCATCCAGAATACGGTCATAAACGGCAAGCTGCTCAGCCGCGTCCAACCCGGCGCGCGCCAGCACTGCGCGCACCAGCCCTGGGTGCGAAACCCTCACGTCGGCGTCCAGGCCGAGGCGAGCCAGCACCTCACGCGCAAGCAGGATAAGCTCAATGTCGCCCTGAGGCTGGCTCTCCCCGATGAGCTCTACCCCACACTGCCAGTCCTCCCTCGATTCATCGCCCTCAGCGAAGCGGAAGACGCTCTGCACGTAGAACAGCTTTGCCAGCTTGCCGCCGTCCAGGTACTCCCCGTAGAGCCTTGCCGAAGGGATAGTTGAGTCGGGCCGCATCACCACGCGCTCGCCGCTCCACCCATCCCAATCGAGGAACGAGTAGACGCGGCCCAGCATCTGAGGCGAAAGGGTGCCTGAAGAAGTGAACAGATGCAGATGCTCCAGGACCGGGGTGCGGATCTCCTCGTACCCCCAACCCAAGCAGGCCGTGCGGAACGCCTCTTCCACACGGCGGAAACGCCTCATATCGTCCGGCAGCATGTCTCGCATGCCGCGGCAGCGTAAGTTTTCGCCCATACTGCACATCTCCTGCGGGATGTGCCTCATTCTAGCGCAGCCCCCGCCCCCATTCAACGAACCGACCAGGCCACCCGTTCACTGTATAATGATGTTGCCTTGTCCTTTCTCCCGCCAGGCCGCCAATGACCGCTGTCCGCCCTGTGTCGCTCTCCCGCTTCCGCTCCCTGCGGCTGACCATCGCCCTCGTGTTCCTCATCCTGGGTGTGGCCGGCTTCGCCTGCGGCGGCGGTCCCGGAGCGCCGCCGGACGCCGTCCACGTCCTCACCGCCGACGGCGTAGTGGGGCCGGTTATGGAGCGCTATCTGGACCGAGGCATTGACGCCGCCGAGGACGAGCAGGGAGAAGCCGTGGTCATCCGTCTGGACACTCCGGGCGGACTCATATCCTCCATGAACGACATTGTGAAGCGCATCCTGTCGTCGGAGGTGCCCGTTATCGTTTACGTTAGCCCTCAGGGCGGCCAAGCCGCCTCCGCCGGTACGTTCATCACCATGGCCGCCCACGTGGCGGCTATGGCGCCGGCCACCCGCCTGGGCGCCGCCACGCCTGTGGGCAGCGGCGGCGAGGAGATTCAGGGGCCGCTCGGAGACAAGGTGACAAACGACGCGGCGGCCCAGATCAAGGCCCTGGCCGAGCTCAGGGGCCGTAACCAGGAGTGGGCCGAGAGCGCCGTTCGCGATGCCGTCTCCGCCAATGCCACCGAGGCGCTGGCGCTCAATGTCGTCGATCTCGTCGCTAACGATCTGGATGAGCTGCTAAACTCGGTCGACGGCCGTGACATTACCCTGTACTCCGACCGCGAGGTGACCCTCCAGACGGCGGACGCAGAAGTCGTGTTCAACAACATGAGCTTCGTTGAGCGCTTCCTGGACGTCATCGCCGACCCGAACATCTCCCTGTTGCTGCTATCGTTAGGCTCTCTGGCTATCTTCATCGAGATCGTGAACCCGGGAGTGATATTCCCCGGTGTGTTCGGGGTCATCGCTCTGATCCTGGGCTTCTTCTCCCTCAGCGTTCTGCCCTTCAACTGGGCGGGCGTGGCCCTCATCATCTTCGCGTTCGTGCTGTTCGGACTGGAGATCTTTGTGCCCAGCGGAGGAATATTAGGCGGCGGAGGTGTTGTCGCCCTCATCCTGGGCGGCCTCCTCCTCACGAGCGGTAACCCGCCGGAGTTCCAGGTGTCTCGTTGGCTGCTCTTCGGGCTGGCTGCGGCCATGGGAGCGATTGTCATCTTCGTCCTGGTCAATATCATGCGCATCCGCATGATGCCGGCCCAGGTGGGCATAGAGACCTTCGTCGGCCACGAAGCTGTCGTCCGCTCAACTCTCGATCCTCAGGGATTCGTCTTCCTGGACGGGGAGCGCTGGACTGCTGAGTCGGAAGAGGGCACAATCCAGGAGGGCGAGCGCGTCGTGATCACGGAAGTCCACGGGCTTAGACTCAAGGTCAGAAAGCAAGAGCCGGAAGGAGGCTAGCTATGTCCACCGAACTGGAGCCCGGCACGCCGACGGGCCCCCGATGGTTGTCAAAAATCCTCACCGCCCTGGGAATGGTGCTGGTCGTGCCCCTCTTCCCCCTGGCCGTCAAGATCGTGCCCGAGTACCAGCGGGGCGTCATCTTCCGCCTGGGGCGGCTGGTCGGCGCCCGCGGACCGGGGCTGTTCCTCATCATCCCTATCGTGGAGCGGATGGTCATCGTGGACCTGCGCATCGTGACGATGGACGTACCGCGACAGGACGTCATCACCAGGGACAACGTCACGGTCAAGGTGGACGCGGTCATCTACTTCCGCGTGACCGACCCGGATGCCGCGGTCGTCAAGGTGATGGATTACGTTCGGGCGACCTCCCTCGTCGCCCAGACCACCCTCCGCAGCATCCTCGGCCAGTCCGACCTGGACGAGCTGCTCAGTAAGCGCGAGCAGCTCAACCAGCAGTTGCAGAAGATCATCGACGACGCCACCGAGCCCTGGGGAGTCAAGGTGACCATCGTCGAGGTGCGCGACGTGGCTCTGCCCCCTGAGATGGTCCGCGCCATGTCCAAGCAGGCCGAGGCCGAGCGGGAGCGCCGCGCCAAGATCATCCACGCCCAGGGCGAGTTCCAGGCGGCCGAGAAGCTGTCCGAAGCGGGCAAGATAATGGCCGCCACTCCCACCACCCTCCAGCTACGCTACCTCCAGACCCTCACCGAGATCTCGTCTGAGCACCACAGCACGGTCATCTTCCCGGTGCCCATCGATGTCCTCAGTCAGTTCGTGCGGGGCATGAGCGGCGGCGGCGGCACCGGACAGGGCGCCGGTCGCCGGCAGATTCCGGTGGAGGAAGAGGAGAAGAAGAGCTAGGCGGCCCGTCACCCCCTCAGCGCTCAGGGTGACGGCCCCCGTATACCATGCGCACTAATCTAATAGCGGGACCTCACACACCGTTCCGGAGTGCTCCCGAAGGGAGTCGCCCATGGCTCTTCTGGAAGATAGGCGGCAACGCGCCCACCAAGGTGCCGGAAACGCGATCCAGACAAGAATTGCTCTCAAGGGAGAGGCTTGAACACTACATGGTGCATGACCCTATGTTTCTGGTCGAACCCGTGCTCGTGATCGGGTGCCGGGTTCCGATACGCTATACGGAGAACAAGCGTGACATTTTCGCTCTCGATCCCCAGGAAACGCGGCGGTCCTGAAGCTCAGCCGCGGGCAGCCGCAAGATCGAGTCGATATACATTATGGCCTTCACAACCGCGTCAGCGATGTCCTCAAGACATCAGAGCGGCCCATAGGGGAAGTAGTCCGCAAGAATCACCCTCACGATCCATCGCGGCCAGTGAGGCCCTGTTCGTGGGCCCGCATCGCACGACACAGCACGTTCCCGATTGAGAAATCTCTCTGACGGGCGGATAATCACTCCGGGTAGGGTGGAACAGGACGACTGCGCAGCCGTATGCGAAGGGAGAAGAGCGATGAAGTTCCTTGATCGCCTGTTGGGACGCAAAGAGGCATCCCCTGCTGAGGCGGAGGTAGCAGAACCAGACTGTCCGCATGTTGCGTTGGTCCCCTTTTGGGACTCGGCCGAAGATATCGGCGTACACGAGAAGATTAGTCGTTACGAATGTGAGAGCTGCAAGGCGGCCTTTACGCGCGAACAGGGCGAGCAAATCCGCGTGGAGGGGGCGGAACGACTGCGTCTTTCCGAGAAGGACCGACGGGATCGCCTAGCGGAATAGGACCCCGACCTGCGTGGACGCCAAGCACCTCCGGCGACAGGCGCGCTTGCGGGCACGCACGACGACCGCCTTTGCCGATCAGAGACCCCTGTAACCAGTCCGAGAGTGACTAACTCAGCTGAGAGGACAGTATGGTGTCTTGGGGTCGACTCCCAGGCGCCTCTTGGCGACCCATCTTGACCCCCTGGCTACAATGACGCTCAGAGGTCGCGGCAACCGCGTTCTGGATTGTCGTGTTCCCCCCCTCGGGATCCAGAGTCAGTCGCGAACTGGGACCCTGTCGAGACGTCCCGTTGGGTCCGCAGTCGGCAACTGGCAGAGCACAGATTTCAATCACGGCTTCAAACAAATCAACGGTCACTTTCCGCCAGCAGTGCGCGTATTATCATCGTTTGGAGAAGCTGGAGCGCTGGCCTATCCCCTGCGCTGCGCTCAAAAGCCTCCGCGAGAAGCTCGTCGGTAGTCCATGCGCTCAGATCCTTCGCCAAAATTCCCATCAAACCCTCCTATGTGCCGTTCCGCAAGGTGCTAACGCCTTTCCCTTAGCGCATTGGTCTAACCCCCAGCATCTGCGCAGACTGAGGCGGTTGGGTGTGCCGAGCATATGACCCGCTAAAGCTGTTATTGAAGTTGCGCCGAGCGCCGCACCGCTTACAGACTCCCTCACTCACGGGACCATCTTGCCTTCCGATCAACCAATGGTGCGAGTCGCCGACGAAGCTAAGGCCGTCGACGGGAGGGCCGCTACCACTGCGGCTGTCTACCACCGTTCGCGACCGTAGTTGGAACCGCCCGAGCGCGCACCCGATCTGTCTCCGTCGCGCCGTGCAGGACGCGCCTCTTCCACCCTGATCACTCGTTCTCCCAGCGTCTTGCCATTCAACTCAGCGATCGCCCGCCGCGTTTCGGCATCGGTGGACATCTCGACGAAGCCGAAGCCTTTGGAGCGACCGGAGTCCCTATCGGTGATGACGGTCGCTGACTGGACCGTGCCTGTCTGCTGGAAGAACGTCTTAAGCTCTTCGTCCGCAGTGTCGTATGAGAGACCGCCTACGTAAAGTTTGTTGGCCATTGAGTATTCCTCCTCTTGCCCGGCTTTCATCTAGCCGAACAATGTGTTGTCAGTTCTTTTGGATGTTCCTAGCCGGTCCTGCTGCGGGCACCGCCAACTAAGGTGGCTCCTGAGGCTACTGTGCTTGGAGCGGGCGGGCGTCCGAAGCAGTTACAGCGCTAGGCTGAACGACCCTTGCGGGCTCAATAACGACCTGTGGCCGCTTCTTGCGATCGGGACGATTGCGGCGTGGAGCTAGCGCGGGTGTGACCGATAGCCAGCACCCCCGCTATCACGACGCGCATCTTCGCGTGACCTCCAGCAGCTATGGCAGCGTTTAGGTTGGTCGTATCCTAGTTCACCAGATAGCCCTTGTTCTTCGGCGCTGAAGGTGAAGGACAGACTGCAGTCGCGACAGGTGAGATTCTTGTCCTGGTAGCTCATGGGTGATCTCCTCTCTTCCAAAGTTGGATCAGTTCGGGTCACCACGAGCCCAGGTCGCTAGGCTAAAGCCTGAGGGGGCCTAAACGTTCGCCACTGGCAAGAGTATACCACAGTTGTCCGCAAGCGGACTCGGTCATGGGGTTACGGCCGTCGGAGCCAAACCCAAGACGAGACCATTGCGGTCCTAGAGGAGTCCGCCAGCCTCGCCGAGCCACGAGCGCTCTCTCCGTTGTCTTGACGCCCCGCCGGCTGGTTCCGGGCATCCCGATGGCCTCCATCAGCAGCCTCGGCCTATCGCGGTCTGCAGCCTGCCGTGAAGCAGGGCCCGTCACCTCGCCTAGGCGCTCAGGGTGACGTCCCCCGCCTCCACGGTGGCCAGGGAGCCATCGTCGCGCCGGATGAGGAGGCTTCCTTCGGCGTTGACATCCTCGGCCACGCCCTCCTCTACACGCTCGCCGAGGGTGGCGCGGACGCGGCGGCCCAGCGTCTCCAGCCGCGACCGCCAGGCGCGGAACGGGGCGTCGCCCTCGAGCGCCTCCGCGTAGCGCGACTCGAAGGCGTTAAGAAGCGCCGCCAGCACCTCCTCCCGCGAGCCCTCGCGGCCCAGCTCCCGGCGCACGCTGGTCGCGATGCCGGCGATCTCCGGCACCGCCTCCACGTCGAGGTTCACGTTCACCCCCATCCCCACCAGGGCGTACTTCACCGCTTCGCCTGCCAGGTCGGCCTCGATGATCACGCCCGAGATCTTGCGACCCCGGACGAGCACATCGTTGGGCCACTTGATTCGGCAGCTCAGCCCGGCAGCCGCCTCCAGCGCCTCCGCTACTGCCAGCGGCGCGACGATGCTCAGGAACCTGAGCCGACTGGCAGGCGGCCGCATGACCAGGGTGAGGTACAGGTTCTTTCCAGCCGGTGAGACCCATGGACGACCCAGACGGCCGCGTCCGCCGGTCTGCTCCTCGGCCAGCACGGCGGTGCCG
Source organism: Chloroflexi bacterium RBG_16_64_32 (assembly GCA_001795235.1). Classification (GTDB taxonomy): domain Bacteria; phylum Chloroflexota; class Dehalococcoidia; order SM23-28-2; family RBG-16-64-32; genus RBG-16-64-32. The sequence continues at coordinate 9,415 of MGNZ01000136.1, forward strand.
CTGGGGGCGCCTTGCTCCGCCTCCGCGCGGGCGACGTCCTGGGTGGAGGCCGTGCGCGTGAGGTACAGGAGGTGTCTCCCCACGTAACGAGTGGTCAGCCCTTCCTCGACCAGGGCCAGGTTCAGCCACAGAGCCATCGCATTGAGGATAGCTGTAGAGGGCAACAAAAAACCAGCCGGTTTCGGCTGGTTTTTTGTGCTAGGCACGCAGACCTGTCCACGCGCCTTTCAGCTATTACACCTGCACCTCAGAGAGGTGACGGTGCGAATGGACAGGCCTACGGCCATCGCTAGGTTTATCGCCCATTCACATCACCTCCTTTCCTGCCCAGCATCGTATCACGGGCGTCAAGGCCCTACAAGCCCGCGGGCGAAGATTGAAGGATATAGGAAGCCGTTATCCGCGCGCCGGGAACAGCTCCCGCAGCACCCGCCGGGCCACCTCGCGGTCATCGCAATCGTAGGAGCCGCCGGCCAGGTGCACCTCGCGCTCGTGCCCCTTGCCGGCCAGAAGCACCACGTCCTCGTCCACCGCCATCGCCAGCGCCTGCGCGATCGCCTCGGGGCGGTCGGGCACCGGGGCAAAGTCGTGCCCCTCCTTCCTGCCGGCCTCGCGCAGCCCCCGTGCAATCTCAGCTATGATCGCGTCCCGGTCCTCCGAGTACGGGTTGTCGTCCGTCACGTACGTGTAGTCAGCCAGCTCGGCCGCAACCTGTCCCATCGCATATCGCCGCTGTTTGTCCCGCTCCCCTATGCACCCAAACACAGCGATGACGCGGCCGCGGCTGCTGGCCCGCAGCTCCTCCAGCACCCGCCGCAGCGACTCCGGCGCGTGGGCGAAATCGACGACGACGCTGAAGGGCTGGCCCTCGTCCACCCGCTCCATGCGGCCCGGCGCCCCCGGCCAGGACTCCAGCCCGCGCACGATGGTCGGCAGCTCCAGGCCCAAGGCCAATCCGGCCGCCGTGCCTGCGAGGGCGTTCGCGACGTTGAACGCTCCCGGCCGGGCCAGACGGATGTCCGCCTCTCCAGCCGGTGTCCGCAACCGGCACCGCGTACCCCATCCCTCCGGCCGCACGTCCGTCCCCGATACGTCCGCCTCCGTGCCACGCCCGTAAGTAGCGATCCGGGCGGCCGTAAGCGACTGAAAGTAGCGGTGGGCGGGATCGTCGGCATTGAGCACCGCCGTCTTGACAACGCCTTTGTCCAGAGCGCCATCCAGCATCTCGAACAGGCGCCCCTTGGCTGCCAGGTACTCCTCCCGCGAAGGGTGAAAGTCCACGTGGTCGCTGCCCACGTTGGTCATTACCGCCAGATCGAACTCGCATCCGTCCAGCCGGTGCAGGGCCAGCCCGTGAGAGGTGGCCTCCAGCACAGCGTAGCGACAGCCCGCCTCCACCGTCTGCGCCAGCATACCCTGTACCTGGGGCGCCTCCGGTGTGGTGAAGCGATCGCTATCCGCCAGCGCTCGCCCGGCCGCACGATTCTCCGCTGTGCTCATCAGCCCCACGCGCTCGCCGGCCGACTCCAGGACGTGAGCGATGAGATGGCTTAGGCTCGTCTTGCCGTCGGTGCCCGTAACACCGATGACGATGAGCTGGCGCGCGGGCCAGTCGAAGAGAGCGGCAGCAGCAGCGGCCAGCGCTGTGCGCGTGTCCGGCACGACCACGCCGGGCACGTCCAGCGCTGCCCAGTCGGTTCGACGGTCCGCCTGCACCAGAAGCGCTGCGGCGCCGGCGGCCACCGCCTGGCGGGCGAAATCGTGGCCGTCGACGCGGAATCCCGGCACGGCCACGAACAGGGCCCCCGGCCGGACCCGGCGCGAGTCATACTCGATCGCGTCGAAGCCGATATCGCCGGAGCCGATAATCTTCGCCCCTGGAAGGTGAGCCGCTAGTTCCCTCAGAATCATCGCCACAGATAACAACGGCCTCGCGGCCGTTGCGTTTCCCTAGAGCGGCCCAGCAGACCTGTAGGCCGAGTTCTGTAGTCCGCCAGGGCGGACCGGTGACCATCAATCTAGCCCCGCCGTTGCCAGCGGGGTCCAGCGGCCAACCCGAGAGCGTCGGGCCGGGCGCCCTTTCCCGCCCGTGGCGGGAGCCCTCCTATTTGGCCTTGCTCCGCGCGGGGTTTAGCCGGCCTCCGGCTCACACCGGAGCCGGTGGGCTCTTACCCCACCATTTCACCCTTACCCCGATTGCTCGAGGCGGTATGTTTCTGTGCCACTTTCCGTCGGGTCACCCCGCCTGGGCGTTACCCAGCGCGCTGCCCGGTGGAGCTCGGACCTTCCTCCCGTCCCCGCCCAGGGCGGGAACCGGCGGTCACCCGGTCTGCTGGACCAACCACAGTATACCATCGTTGGGCTTGACCAGAACGTAACGCAAACGCGGCGGCGGCATCCTAAGCTTGTTCGTGCTGGGGTGAAGGCTCAGGAGGTGGATGAGGTGGAATGTCCCATGTGCCGCGGCAACCGGAGTTGCCCGGAGTGCGATGGCCTGGGCGAGGTGACCTGCGACGCCTGCGACGGCCGTGGCACTGACTGCGAGCAGTGTCACGGTGAGGGCCGCTACATTTGCAGGCCATGCGATGGCACCGGCGCTTGCCCGCGCTGCAAGGGCGAGGGAGAGATGCAGCCGGAGCGACCGTAGCCCCTAGCCGCGATCGAGCGCTTCGTTTGCCAGCTTGTCGGCGCGGCGGTTCCCGTCCCTCCGCACGTGCCGCACACTGAACGACGTGAACCGCCATTGCAGGTCTTTCACGCGTCCAAACAGACGCCGCAATGAGGGATTACGTACCTTGTACCGCGAGTCGAGCTGGCGAACCACCAGCTCGGAGTCCATACGCAGCTCTACGTCGCGCGCACCCAGGGCCAGGGCCGCCTCTAGACCGGCGATAGCAGCGCGATACTCCGCCTCGTTGTTCGTTGCCCGGCCAATGCGGCGGGACACGGTGTGGACCTCCTTCCCGGCCTCATCGAAGAGGGCAGCCCCGACCGAGGCGGGCCCGGGATTCCCGCGCGAGGCGCCGTCAACGTAGATGACCCACTTGGCGGCAGCCGCTCCCACTACAGCCTCAGGAAGACCTCGACACCATCGTCGCGCACCACCACCCGCTCCAGGAGCTGGCGTAGCACCTCATAGCGCTCCGGGAACGTCAACTGCTCCCACTGCTCGCGGCACCGGGTCAACGCATCCTGCTGCCGCTGCCGCCGTTCCGCCACCGAGGTCCGCTGCTGGGCCAGCCGCCGTCGCTCCGCGAGGGCTTCCTCGGTGGAGAGTTGCTCGCCGGCCACCTCAAGACCCAATGAACGAAGCCGTTCATCATTGATGCGACCGCTGGAGGCGGCATCCAGATATTGCTCGAGCCGCCGATCGAGCCGCCGCATCTTGTCTCGGAGCTTCTTCGTCTGTGCCTCGACGCGAGCCCGCTCATCATCCGCCACGGACCCCGGCATCTCCGCCTGGCCGCTCACAAGTGCGCTCTGTACCTCGTCGTCCAGAGCCTCGGCGCGGCGGGTGTGGTAGTCACACAAGCTGCGGTTGGTGCGCGACTCGCACTGATAGTACCGGTAGAGTGCAGAGCGCATCTCCCCGTCGCTCCGTCTCTGCCAGCGCTGCCTGCGGGTGACGCCGATCATCTTGTTCCCGCAGTAGCCGCAGTGGGCCAAGCCGGAAAGCAAGAACCGAGATGTCTCACGGACAACAGACTTGGGGCGACGCTGGTCGAGCTGCTCCTGCACGCGGCCGAAGTCCGCAGGCGAAATCAGGGGCGGATGGCTGGCCGGCACTCTCACCCCGAAGCGACTGTAGGTGCCCACGTATGCCCGATTGCGCAGGATGTCCCGCACAGTCACCATGCTCCAGAGACCGCCGCGGCGGGTGTGCAGCGCTTCCTCGTTCAGGCGCCGGGCGATGCGCCGTATGCCCAAGCCATCCTTTATATACAGCCGGAAGATATATCGCACGACCGAACCCTCTTCCGGCACGACCTGAAGCCGCCGCCGCGGTCCTACGCAGTACCCGTACGGCGGGCGGCCCAGAGCCTCACCCTTGACCGCCTTCCTGCGCATGGCGGCCCGCACCCGTTCTCCCAGGCGGCCGTTCTTGCGGGCTGCCGCCCACTGCGTCAGCAGCTCGGTCCCCGCGTCATCGCCATCGTCCATCGTCACCACGCTCGCACCCAAACTGGAAAGCTCGAAGTATCGCCGCGCCGACTCCGTCAGGTCGTCGCCCAACCCTGCCAGATCAGGCACGGCCACCAGCATAAACCCACGCTGGCGCTGATTGCGGAGGAACCCCACCAACTGCTGGAAGCCTACAACTTCATCAGGCATCTGAGTGGATTCGAGGAAGACGGCCGCCGCTTCATAGCCGTTGCGGCGACAGAACTCCAGGAACGCCTTGCTCTGCTCCGCCAGCGGCATCTTGTCCTTCCGCTCCCTGAAGTAGCCTATCGCCCGCATGTTAGTTCACCAGCAGAATCCGCTCGCAGTTAACACACCGGACCAGGCCGAGGCCGGAGCGCGCCTTTTGGAGGAGGGACATGGGCAAGGTGATGCGGCACCCCCGACAGAGGCCCCGTTCGACTATGGCCACGGCCGGTCCCTGCCAACGCTCCCGGAGAGCCTGGTAAATGCTAAGGGCCGCTGCGTCCATGCCGTCCACCTGACCGTCACGCTTGGCCTCAAGGGCCTCAATGTCTTCCTTGAGCGTCGCCTGCGTGGCCCTAAGGGAAGCCTGGCTGGCCTCCCAGGAAGCTTCGATCTCCTCCAGCGCAGCCTCCGCATCCTTGAGGGCGGTCTCAGCCTCATCCAGCTCCAGCATTACCTCCAGCAGGGCGTCTTCGCGCTTCCTCAACTGCGCACGCAGTGAGGTAAGGTCGGCCTGCAAGTCTTCCAGTTCTTTGGGGTTGCGCACGTTACCAGCGTAGAGCCTCTTTTCAATATCGCTGGCTTTTCCCCGCACCTCTTCCGCCTCCCAGTCCAACCCCTTCTGACTATTCCGCAGCTGCTCAACCTTCTCCCGACACGGGCCCACCCGCTCGCGGGCGGTGATTAACTCCTCTATCTCGCCAAGCTGGGCCTCAACGTCGGTCAGACTTGCCACGGTACCATCGATAGCCAGATCAGTTTCCTGAAGCGCATACAGCTCAGCAGCGGTGGTCATCGCAAAAGAGCAAGGGCGGCCTCTCGGGACGGTTGATGAACGGGCTGGACAATGCCTGCAGCGTGATAATAGACTTAGCCCTGGGCGTTGACAAGGTGCCAGCACGCGTCCAGCGTGAACATCTTGGCCAAGTTCTGTCCGGCACGGATGAGACCGTCAGGGTTTTGCTACGATGCGATTTCGCGTTTCCCAAGAGTTGCGCCAGGCCGTCGGAACGGAGTTCTCCCTTGAGCTCCGGCGAGGGAGTCTATTCCTGGACGACCAGGTCGCCCTCTCCGACCTGGAGGGCAGTGCGCGCCTCCTCAGGACTGACCGCGGCCTCCTTGTCAGCGTGCGCGCCCGCGCCCTCATCGGCGGCACGTGCAGCCGCTGTGTGAGCCCTTTGCAGTCGCCCATCGAATTCAATCTTGAGGAGGAGTTCATCCCCATCGTGGATCCGGTCTCCGGCGCACACATCACTGCCGCCGAGGCAGAGGAGAGCTTCGTCATCGACGCCGGGCTAACGCTGGACCTGGGCGAGGCCCTCCGCCAATATGCGCTCATCTCTTCGCCCAGCAAACCGCTCTGCCGGCCGGACTGTGCCGGCATCTGCCCCACATGCGGGGCCAATCTAAACGATGGCCGTTGCACCTGCCCTCCGCGGATAGACGCGGGGTGGGAGGCCCTCGCCGCCATCAACACCAATGACCAGGAAGGGAGTTGACGGATGCCCCCTCAGCCGAAGAAGAAGACCTCCAAGTCGCGCCAGGGGCGAAGACGGGCCCATCTGTCCTTGGTCGCGCCGCACTTGGTCGTCTGTCTCCAGTGCCGCTCGCCGCGGCCCTCGCACCAGGTGTGCCCCGTCTGCGGTACCTATCGCCGCCGCGATGTCTTGAACGTAGCCGCTCGTGCAGCCCGCCGCTCCGGCGGCCAGTAGAGGCGCGGCTTCTCTGCCATCAGGATCTCGTGCTATACTTCGCCTGGCCACGTAGGACTGTGCTTCAAACATGCGACGTAGACTAGCTATCATCCTCCTGCCGTTGAGCCTTATCCTTGCCGGCGCCGCTGCCGTTACCTACTTCGTCTGGTGGGACGCCACTCACTGCACGTTCTGCCGCGAGCGGCTGGACGAATTGGGGCGCTGTCCCAACCCGGACTGCCACCTGGGACGGCTCACCAAGGAGCTAGAAGGTCAGGAGGCCTAGGGACGCCCCATGCCTCAGGCGTCGTCAGCACTCGCCTCGCATCTCAACGATGGGCTCCGCTCCGCACCCCGAGACGCCAGCCTGGCCATCATCTTTCCCGGCCAAGGCTCCCATCAGGTGGGGGCAGGACGCGATCTCTATGACGCATACCCCCTGGCCAGAGAGGTCTTCCGGCGGGCCGATGAGACCCTGGCCATCCCCCTGACAAAACTTTGCTTCGAGGGCCCGGAAGACCATCTGCGCGACACAGCCAACGCCCAGCCGGCGATCCTCACGGTCTCCCTTGCCTGCTTGGCCGCCGCCCTGGAGAGCGGCGCCCTGCGGCGGCAACCCGCCTTCGTGGCCGGACACAGCCTGGGCGAGTTCTCAGCCCTCGTTGCCGCCGGCGCCCTGGACCTCGAGGACGCGCTCTCCCTGGTCGCTACCAGGGGACGCCTCATGCGAGACGCCTCCCAGAGGCGCCCTGGGACGATGGCGGCCCTCATCGGCCTCAGTGACGCGGCGCTGGACGAGGTCTGCCGGGACTCAGGGGTCGAGCCCTGCAACTACAACTCCCCGTCGCAGGTGGTGATCGGCGGTCCGGTGGCCGCCGTGGAGAAGGCGTCACGCCTGGCCAAGGAGCGCGGGGCACGAGCCCTGCCCCTCAACGTCTCCGGCGCGTTCCACACGTCGCTCATGGAGCCCGCCGCTCAGGGGTTCGCCGCCGCCGTCGATGTTTGCCCCATCCGTGATCCGTCCATCCCCATCGTCGCCAACGCCACCGCCGAGCCCCTGACCACCGCCGCCGCCGTCCGCCAGGAGCTGCGGCAGCAGATCATCCGGCCTGTCCTATGGCGCCAATCCGTACTGAAGATGACCTCAGCCGGCGTCACCACCTTCGTAGAAGCCGGCCCCGGACGCGTCCTCAGCGGCCTTGTCAAGCGGGCCGGGCGCGGCCTCACAACCCTGAGCCTGGACAGCGCGGACTCCCTGGACACACTGAGACATGCTTGACCTTACGGGCCGCGCCGCCCTCGTCACGGGCGCCTCCCGCGGCATCGGGCGCGCCATCGCCCTTCAGCTCGCCCGGCAGGGCGCATCCATCGCCATCAACTACCTCAGTAACGAGGCTGCTGCCAAGGGGGTGCAGGAGACGATAAGCTCCTATGAGGGTCAGGCAATCCTAGTCCAGGGTGATATCAGCGCGCCCGAGCAGGCGGATCGAGTGGTGGAAACGGCCCATGACGCGTTTGGGCGGCTTGATATTCTGGTCAACAACGCCGGATTCAACCGTGACACGCTACTCCTCCGCATGTCTGTACAGGACTGGGACGAGGTTATGGCCACCAATCTGCGCGGGGCATTTCTCTGCACCAGGGCGGCGCTGCGGTACATGCTGCGCCAGCGCTGGGGGCGGATAGTGAACATCGGCAGCGTGTCCGGCATCGCCGGCAACGCGGGGCAGGCCAATTACGCGGCGGCCAAAGCGGGGCTCACCGGCTTCACCAAGGCCGTCGCACGTGAGATGGGCTCCCGCGGCATAACCGCCAACGTCATCGCTCCCGGCCTGGTGAGAACGGAGCTCACGGAAGACATACACCAGCAGATCGTCGAGACGGCGATGCAGCGCATATTCGTGGGCCGCCTGGGTACGCCCGAAGACATCGCCGCCTGCGTCGCGTTCCTCGCCTCCGAGGAGGCCTCGTACATCAGCGGGCAGGTCCTGCCGGTCGACGGAGGGCTGGGGAACTAGCCATGGCTGGCAAGAGGCGCAAGGCCCGCATCGTCGCCCTCAAGACCCTCTTCGAGATCGACTCCGTGAGTCACTCGCCGGAGCAAATCCTAGAGCGGCTAAGGGAGGAGCTTCCCCTCCCGGATGACGCCGCGGAGTTCGCCCGCGACCTCGTCCACGGGGTGATCGAGAATCGCAAACGCCTGGACGATATAATTCGCAAGAACGCCCCCGCCTGGCCTCTGGAGCAGGTGGCTGCCATCGACCGCAATATCCTGAGGCTTGCGATCTACGAGATCGTCATCGATAATAGGGTGCCGATGCGCGCAGCCATCAACGAAGCCATCGAGCTCGCTAAGGAGTTCGGTGGTGAGGCATCACCTAAATTCGTCAACGGAGTTCTCGGTTCAGTAGCGGCGACGGGCACAAGGAGGTGACAGTTGGCAACCGTCTTTGAGCGGGTACGCAAGATTATCGTGGAGCAACTGGGGGTGGACGAAGGCGATGTAGCCCCTGCAACTTCCTTTGTTGACGACCTGAACGCCGACTCGTTGGACCTGGTGGAGCTCATCATGGCGATGGAGGAGGAGTTCAGCAACGAAGGCAAGGGGATGGAGATCTCGGACGAGGACGCCGAGAAGATCGCCACCGTCCAGGACGCCGTAAACTACATCATGGAGCAGGGGATCGCCGAGGACGAATCTTAGCGGCCGCCAGCCGAATCGCACGTTCAAGGCCCCACCGCTCGGTGGGGCCTCTTTTGCCTCGCGTATAATGGAATTGACGGTCTCTATCAAGAGCGAATGAGCATGGACTTCCTGGGAATTGGCCTGCCGGAGATAGTCCTCATCCTTATCGTCGCCGTCATCGTGGTCGGCCCCAAGCGCTTGCCGGAGGTCGCCGTCCAACTGGCCCGCGTAATCCGCCAGTTGCGCGGTTACGCCACCGACGTCACGTCACAGATGCGGACCGAGATCGATGAGCTCACCCGGGAGTACGAGCAGGTACGCAAGGAGCTGCAGGAGGTCCGTGATTCCACCTCCAAGGACATTGAGTCCGTGACTCGGGAGGTCGACCGCACCGTGAGTGCGGTCGACAAGTCCATTCGCGAGGCGCCGGCGATCATCGAGTCCAGCGCCGAGGAGAAGCCTCGGACACCGCCCTCTCCCCCAAAGGAGGAGACCGCGTCAGATGACGGCTCCTAGCGCTGCCTTCCCTCGCTTCCACATGGCGGCAACCCCAGAATGACCCAAGCCGCCCCCCCAGAACCTGCGAGCGAAGCCCCCGAAGAGGTCTCCACCGAGCGCTACATGACGTTGCTGGAGCACCTGGAGGAACTCCGCTTTCGCCTGTTTATCTCCGCGCTCTTCATCGTTATCGGCCTTGGCATATCGGTGTACTTCGGACAAGACATCATCGAATTCCTGAAGAAGCCCGCCGAGGCGCGCAACCCCAACTCCGAGTTCGAACTTCAGTTCATCGAGCCCTTCGAGCTTTTCGTCACCTACTTCCGCGTGTCTCTCCTGGGGGGCCTCATCCTGGGCATGCCCATGATGGTCTACCAGGGGCTCCGGTTCGTCTCCCCCGGCCTCGCCTCCAACGAGCGCCGCTGGCTGTACGCCACCGTGTTCGGCACCTTTCTGCTGTTCCTGGGCGGCGTGGCATTCGCATACTACGTGGCCCTGCCGCCGGCCATGGACTTTCTGCTGAACTTCGGCGACGGTGAAATCGCCCAGCCCAACATCCGGGTGGGCAGCTACGTCGACTTCGTGACTCGCCTGCTATTCTGGACCGGCGTCGCCTTCCAGACGCCCCTGGTGGTGATGTACCTCTCCCGCTTCGGCATCGTCACCCCCGGCCAGCTCCTGCGCTGGTGGCGCTTCGCCCTCGTAGCCGCCTTTGTCGTCGCCGCCATCGTCACCCCTACTATCGATCCCGTAACCCAATCGCTGGTGGCCGGCCCCATCATCGTCCTCTACTTTCTGGGAATCATCCTGGGCGTCCTCGTGCGACGCAGCCGGTAAAACGTCGAGATTCGTTGCCCGACGTTCCTGGCGGAATCCCAGATGGACGCCTCTGCCGGTCCTCGAGAGCGCAGATGGCAGGGACATTGGCGGCACGGATGGCAAGTGGCGCGACATAAAAGGATGAAACACTATCCTTGAACGATTTTCATTGACCTCTGTCCAGCGCCGGTGCTATCATCCCCACGACTCATGAGCGAGCTCGAAGAGCTGCACCGGCGCATCGCTTCCTGCCCCGACTGCGGCCTCTGCCGCACCCGCACCCACGCCGTCCCCGGTGAAGGCCCGCCCGACGCGGAAGTGCTTTTCGTTGGTGAGGCGCCTGGCTTCAACGAGGATCAGCAGGCCCGCCCCTTCGTCGGGCCGGCAGGCCGCTTCCTGGACGAGCTCATCGCCTCCATCGGCCTGCGGCGGGATCAGGTGTTTATCGCCAACGTCATCAAGTGCCGCCCCCCCAACAACCGCGACCCGCTTCCCGGCGAGATCGACGCCTGCCGCAAGTACCTGGAGCAACAGATCGAGATCATCCGACCGAAGGTCGTCGTCAGCCTGGGCCGCTACTCCCTGGCCTGGTTCTCGCCGCGGGACACAATCAGCAAGGTGCACGGCCAAGCCCAGGTGAAAGACGGCGCCTACTTCGTTCCCATGTACCACCCTGCGGCGGCCCTCCACGCCGGCAGCATGCGTAAAGTGATCGAAGAAGACTTCCGGAATATACCCGCGGTCATGGAACTGGCTCGCCAGTCGCCCCCGGTACAGGTTGCCCAGGAGCCTGAACCGGAGCAGATGCGGCTCTTCTGAGCAGATGGCTGACAAGCTCCGCGTAATCCCCCTGGGCGGGCTGGGGGAGATTGGCAAGAACATGATGGTCTTCGAGCTTGGCGAAGACCTCATCATAGTCGATGCCGGGCTCATGTTCCCTGAAGAGGAGATGCTAGGCGTTGACCTGGTCATCCCCGATGTCTCTTATGTCACCAACCGCATTAACAAGCTCCGCGGCATCGTGATCACCCACGGGCACGAGGACCATACGGGCGCTCTACCCTACATCCTGCCCCAACTGCGCCTTCCCAACGGCAAGACCCCACCCATCTACTGCACCCGCCTCACCCACGGCCTGATCTCCGTCAAGCTACAGGAGCACAAGCTCGACAAACACACATCCTTGCACATGGTCCGGGTGGGGGAAACGATCCGCCTCGGCAAGTTTGAGGTCGAGTTCGTGGGCGTGACGCACAGCATACCGGACTCAGCCGGCCTGGCCATCCGCACTGCAGTGGGCAACATCTTCCACACCGGCGACTTCAAGCTGGACCATACTCCCGTCATGGGGGAGCCAACGGATCTCCACCGCATCTCCGAACTGGGGCGCGAAGGAGTCCTCCTGCTGCTCTCTGACTCAACGTACGCTGAGACGCCCGGCTACACACCATCCGAATACGTGGTGGGCGACGCGCTGGAGCAGATTATGGCCCATTCCCCGGGAAGGGTCATCGTCGCCACTTTCGCCTCTCTGATTTCCCGCGTGCAGCAGATTATCGACGCCTCCTCCGCCTGCGGCCGCCACGTGTTCGTCACCGGTCGCAGCATGATGGACAACGTCAGGATGGCCCTCAAGCAGAAGTACCTGTCGGCCCCGGAGGATATCCTCGCTCCCTTGGACCGGATGCAGGGCCTGCCGGCGGAACAGGTCACCATCATCACCACCGGCGCCCAAGGCGAGCCCACCTCCGCCCTGGTGCGCATGGCCAACCGCGACCACCGGCACATCGAAATCTTGAAAGGAGACACGGTGGTCCTCTCTTCCTCTCCCATCCCCGGCAACGAGCTCCTCATCAACCGCACCGTAGATAACCTCTACCGTCTGGGAGCAAGCGTGCTTTACAGCCGCATCGCCAACGTTCACGTGCACGGGCACGCAGCGCAAGAGGAACTCAAGGTCATGCTGAGCCTCGTTAAGCCTCAGTACTTCGTTCCGGTCCACGGCGAATATCGTCACCTCGTGATGCACGCCGGCATTGCGCGGGCGATGGGGGTGGCGGAGGAAAACGCCTTTGTGCTGGAGGACGGCGATATCCTGGAGGTCGACCGTCACGGCGCTAAGGTCGTCGGCCGCACGCCGGCCGACTACGTGTACGTGGACGGACTGGACGTAGGCCTCGATCACGTCGTTTTGCGAGACCGCCGCCACCTCGCCAGCGACGGCGTCATCGTCGCCATAGTCACCATCGACAGGCATACGGGTAAACCTATCGGCCGCCCCGACGTTGTATCAAGGGGATTCATCGAGGCGGAGATGTCGGACAGTCTTATGGAAAGAGCGGGAGACGTCATACTGGCTGCGCTGGCCGGCGCGGAGCACGTCGCCGACAGAGGCGACTTCAGCGCCCGCGTGCACCAGTCGCTCTCCCGCTTTCTGTATGACGAGACTCACCGCCGCCCCATGGTCCTTCCCCTGAGCGTCGAGGTGTAACCGAATCCGTATGCCCGTAAAGACCCGCTCCCGTCCCAAACCACGCAGCACAAGCTACCGGCCTCCCGCCAGAGGCAGGCCGCGGCGACGCCCGGCGTCCCGGTCCGGGCGCAGGCTGCCGCTGGGCTCCGGACAGCCCATTGCGCCGTGGCTGGCGCTGGCTGTGGTGGCGGTCTTGGCGGTCTCCATGCCCTGGCTCGCCCCGCTCATCGTGGAAGCCTTTGAAGATGCCTTTAGGCTTTTCGGCTTCGGTCTGGCCCTGGTTGTCGCCGCCGTCTCCGCCAACGTTAGGATCGCCCTTAGGCGCAGCCTGACCATCGACCGCAGGTTCCTGCGCATCTGGGGCGGCCTCCACCTCATGCTTCTGTTCGCCCTCGGCCTGCTGGGCTTTTTTCGGCCAGAGTGGAGCGTGGGAGATGTCCCCTTTGCGGATGTCAGCGCTGGCGGCAACGCCGGCTTGCTGCTGGCGAGCAGCGCCCTCGGCATCCTGGCCTGGGTGGCCGCCTCGCTGACCGGTCTGGGCTTGCTCTGGCCACCGGGCGCGCGCGCGTCAGGACGGGCCGGGATGGCCGTGCTACGATGGCTCGTCTCGCTGGACATTCCCGAGCGCGCCGGCGACGCGCTGCGATCGTTGTTTACGGCGCTCCTGCCAGACAGCTCCGACGAGGAAGATAACAAAACCCCGGGTGAGCCGTACGTCTCGACCTGGGACGAGGAGTGGTCCGGCCCCCCGCAAGCGACAACGGAGATGGAGAGCGAACCCGATCACGAGGCTACGCCCGAGACCGAGACCAAGGCGCCGAAGACGGCGGCTGCGTCCGCCGAGGCGCCGCCCGATCAAGCCGAGGACTCGATTCTTGTCACCTCCGATCCGGAGGAACAGCCGTCCGCGTACCAGCGTTCGCTGCCCATGGGCCGGCCTGCCGGCCATGGCTGGGAGTTGCCGCCCCTCGACCTCCTTTCGGAGACGGCGGAGGAGGACGTGCGGCCCGTGGACAATGTGGCGCGGGCCCAGTTGATTGTGGACACGCTGGCCTCCCTTGGCGTCAGCGTCCGCATCGTCAGCACCAGCCAGGGCCCCACCGTCACCCAGTTCGGTGTAGAGCCCGGCTGGGAGACGAAGACCCGCACCGTCATCGCCCGGGACGAAAAGGGCAAGCCCACGTACGACAAGGATGGCAAACCCCAGTACCGTACGGAGGTTGTCTCCAGAACTCGGGTGCGGGTGAACCGCATCACCACGCTGGCCAACGACCTGGCACTGGCCCTGGCGGCGCCCACCATCCGCATCGAGGCGCCGGTGCCGGGCCGTCCCATCATCGGCATTGAGGTGCCCAACCATAGCACCTCGCTCGTCGCGATGCGCAGCGTCATCGAGAGCACCGCATTCCAGCGAGTGGCGGCCCGCACCCACCTCGCCCTCGCCCTGGGCAAGGGGGTATCCGGCGAACCCGTCGCCGCCGACCTGGCCAAGATGCCTCATTTGCTCATCGCCGGCGCTACCGGCAGCGGCAAGAGCGTCTGCATCAACTCCGTTATCGGCTGCCTGCTCATGCACAACACGCCTGAGGACGTCCGTTTCATCCTCATTGACCCCAAGCGCGTGGAGCTGGCCAACTTCGCCGGCATACCCCATCTGGCCTTCTCCAAGATCATCACCGACGTTGAGGAGGTGGTGGGTACGCTGCAGGCGATCATCCATGAGATGGACAGCCGCTACCGCCGCTTCGCTTCCGTGGGCGTGCGAAATATCGAGGCCTTTAACAAGAGCCCGCGCGCCACCCATAAGCTCTCCCACTGGGTAGTCATCATTGACGAACTGGCCGACCTCATGATGGCAGCACCCGTGCAAGTGGAGCGCCAAGTCTGTCGGCTGGCCCAACTGGCGCGGGCCACCGGCATCCACCTCGTCATCGCCACCCAGCGCCCATCGGTGGACGTCGTCACCGGCCTCATCAAGGCCAACTTCCCGACGCGGATCGCCTTCGCCGTCTCATCCCAGGTCGACTCCCGGACCATCCTGGATGGGGGCGGCGCCGAGAAGCTCCTGGGCCGAGGCGACATGCTGTTCATGCCTACGGACGCGTCCAAGCCAAAGCGCCTTCAGGGCTCCTACGTATCCGACGCCGAGCTAGACCGCATCGTGGCCTGGTGGACCACCGACCGCTTCCGTCACCTTAAGCCGGACACCATGGATCACCTCATGGCCGAAGCAGCGGATGGGATCGGCGATGGGGTGAACCGCGATGAAGATGAGGACCCCCTGTATGAGTCTGCAAAGGAGCTGGCCGTGCAGCATTCGCGGGTCTCCACATCCCTCCTCCAGCGCCGGCTGCACGTCGGCTACCCGCGCGCCGCTCGCCTCATCGACCTGCTGGAGGAGGCAGGGATCGTCGGCGCGGCGGAAGGAGGCCAGTCCCGCATGGTGCTCGCCGAAGCTACGGACGAGATGGAATCGGTGGAGTAGAGGACCGCCTCACGCTGAACCGAACCTGAACTCAAATCCCCACTCCCGCTTCCCCTGCCATCTTGACAGCCCATGGCGCCGGTGCTATACCTGTAGACAGGTCAAGATGACTGGAGGTGATGA
>MGNZ01000137.1:0-2760 GCA_001795235.1 Chloroflexi bacterium RBG_16_64_32
CGTCGAGCTGGCGGAGCTAGCGCGGCTGACGGGCGATGAGGCCACTCGGCAGCGGGCGTTGCGGGAGGCGCACCGGCTGTTCACGGAGATGGGCGCGCCCGCTCAGGCGGCCAAGCTGGCGCCGGAGCTCGCGGAGCCGACGGGATAGGGAGCCACGATGGAGCCGCAGATTCAGTATGCCACAACGAGTGACGGAGTTCGCATCGCCTACTGCGTGCGCGGCGATGGACCCGGCGTCCCGCTCATCATGATGCAGACGCTGCCGTTCACCCATGTGCAATCGTGGCGGTGGGAGAGGCTCGCGCCACAACTGGCGGAACCTGCTGCGCTAGCTCAGGGGCGGCGGGTTGCCTGGTCCGACTTCCGGGGATGCGGCCTTTCCGATCGCGCGATCGCAGATATGTCGATGGGCGCGCTCTCGCTCGATCTCGAGGCGGTGGTCCAGCGGCTCGAGTGGCCCAGATTCTTCTTATGCGGCGCCGGGATGTCCGGGCCCATCGCGATCTCGTACACGGCGAACAACCCCGGTCGCGTTGCGGCACTCGTGCTCCGTGAAACATACGCCCGCGCGTCGGAGATCGGCCGCATCCCCCGCATGCGGGCATTGGGCGCGCTGCTTCGCGTCGACTGGGACACCTATCTGGAGAACCAAATCCTCATGACATTCGGCTGGCAGGCGGCCGAGCTAGGGCCGAAGCTCGTAGCGATGCTCCGCGAATGTGTAACCTACGACGTCGTCCGGGAACTCGCGGCCGCCACGCCCACATACGACGTGAGCAAACTCGTCGAAAGCATCGGCGTCAGGACGCTCGTGATCGGCCGCGACGACACGCCTGTACCGAGCCCGGATATGCTCCGTCAGCTGGGGTCGCGCATCCGCAACGCACGCGTGGTCATGGTCCGCGGCGGCGCGGCGGCATACCACGAGTCGCAGCGGGCGATTAGCGAGTTCCTGGCTGAGGGCGATGCCGTGGACCCCATTCTCCAGCCCGAACTCCCCTCCGGCACCGCCGTCATCGTCTTCGCCGACATCGTCGACTCCACCGCCCTTACCGAGCGCATGGGCGACGCAGCCTTCCGGGCTAAGGCGCGGGAGCTGGACACGGCGCTGCGAGGGATCATCCGGGAGGCCGGCGGGACGCCGGCGGAGGGAAAGCTGCTGGGAGACGGCGTGCACGCGTATCACGGTCGCGAGACCGAGTGTTGCCACCCGCAGCTGGCGCCAGGCGGCTCACGCACCTAAACCCTCGTCCTAACCCTCTCTCAGCGTTACACCACCTCGAAGTTGGCCATCATCCCCGCGTCTTCGTGCTCCAGCTTGTGGCAGTGGATCACGTAGAGGCTCCTGAACGCGTCGAAGCGGATCAGGATTTCCACGGTCTCGCCGTCCTCCAGGAGGACGGTGTCCTTCCACCCCGCCTCCCAGGGGAGGAGCCGACCGCGACCTCCGGTGCGTGACACGACCTGGAAAGACGCGCCGTGCACGTGAACAGGGTGGGGCGCGTTGCCGGCGGTCGTGAAGCGCCAGAGCTCCGTCTGCCCGAACGGGACTATGAAGTCGATCCGGTCGAGGTCGTATGTCCTGCCGTTGATCCTTGACATGCCGTCGAAGCTGAAGTCCCGCGTCGTCTGGGGGCTCGCCAGAGGTGTGATCGTGGAGAGCGTCGCCGGGGGTGTCCACGCGTAGCCGGCCGCGCCGGTGCCGACGAACTCCAGGAGGTCCCAGCCGGAGCGGAGGTCCCGCAGCATGACACTGCCGCCCTTCGCCAAGCCCCCGAAGTCGACGACCACGTCCACCCGTTCGCCGGGACTCAGGTCGATCCGTGTGACCTGAACCGGCGTCTCCAGCAGGCCGCCGTCGTTACCGATGAGGGTGAAGGGAGCCCCGTTGCTCAGGGCCAGCCCGAAGATGCGGGCGTTGGAACCGGCCAGCACGCGGAACCGGTAATGCCCCCTGTCCACGTCCAGCCTGGGGTTGAGGGTCCCGTTGACCAGGGGCATCTTGCCCTCGAAGCCGCCGTTCCTGGGCGTGTACGTCATGTTCCCGCTCTTGTCGAAGCTCGCGTCCCTCACCACCAGCGGAACCTCATATACTCCGGAGGGGAGGCCGAGGGCGGCCTCCTCGGTGTCCCTCACAATGAACGCCCCGGCCAGCCCCATAGCCACCTGCTCGCCGGTCATCATGTGGGGGTGGGGGTGATACCAGTTCATGGCGGACCGCTGGTTGATCGTGAAGCTGTAGTTGTATGTGGCGAGGGATGGGATCGCGAGGCGAGGCGCGCCGTCGTTCAGATCGTTCACGAGCATGCCGTGCCAGTGCGTGATCGTCGGCTGGGACAGTCGGTTGTTGAGGGTGATCGTAGCGGTATCGCCTCGCGAGGCTACGAACGTCGGCCCCGGCAGCAGGCCGTTGTACGCCCACACGCTGGACAGCTTCCCGCCGCCGAGGTTCACCAGGGCGGGTAGCGCCGTGAGGCCGTACCCGCTCGGGGAGACCGTGGGCGGGATGTAGAGCGGGTTGCGTGCAGACGGGCGCGGTGGGGCGCCGAGCACCCCGGGGATACTGGACAGCGCGCCACCCACAGCAATGGCGCCGGCGGAGGCGGCCGTCCCCCACAGAAAGGCGCGTCGACTGATGCGTCTCGGTTCGTGCTCAATGGACATGGCTACCTCCTTGAGAGAGTGTCTGACCTCTCTGCGCTGACATCACGCCAAACGTCCGGCGCGCCACGCGGACGCTTCGGAGCGGGCGAAAAAGCG
>MGNZ01000137.1:2785-5263 GCA_001795235.1 Chloroflexi bacterium RBG_16_64_32
ATAATGTTACGGGTTTAGCCGCGCCGCGAAATCGGACTCGGGGCCCGATTCGGATAGGTCAGCAGTCCTAGGTCTGAGGTCCTATCTGGCTCACGAGGGGAAGATGGTTTAGCCGGCAGAGCGGCCGGCGAATCAGAGGATGCACCTGACCTACGCCTGATGGACGGCCTTCAGCAGAGGGGGAGACCCTGCGCCGTTCGCTAGCCCGCCTCTGGCGGCTCGGTGACCACTAGTCCCTGCCGCAGGGCATAAAGGATGGCTTGCGTCCGGTCATTCACTTGAAGCTTGGAGAAGATATTGCCGATGTGGTTCTTCACCGTCTTTTCGCTAATCACCAGCTTCTCCGCAATCTCCTTGTTGCTCAACCCCTGAGCAGCCAGTTGAAGCACCTGCAACTCCCGCTGGGTGAGCCGTTCGTAGAGGAGATCGGATCGGGGCTCTGGCTGGCTCTGGAAATGCTGCAACAGCCTTTTAGCGATGATGGGGCACAATATGACCTCGCCCCGGTACGCCGCTTCTATGGCCCTTCGCAGCTCCTCAGGCTCCGCCTCCTTGAGCACGTATCCCCGCGCGCCCGCTCGCATGCCAGCGAACACCGACTCCGGTTCGTCGTACATGGTGAGCAGAATAATGCCGATGTGGGGGTTCTCTTGGAGAATGCGGCGCGTGGCCTCGATCCCGCTGATCACGGACATCTTGATGTCCATCAAGATGATGTCCGGCACGAGATCGCCCGCCATTGCGATGGCCTCCTCGCCGCTGGCCGCCTCACCCGCTACCTCCATATCCTGTGTCTGCTCCAGGATCATCCGGATGCCCCGCCGGAAGAGGGTGTGGTCGTCAGCTAGCAGGATTCGGATGGGCTCCAACTTCTGCTTCCCTTCCCGGAATATCGAGGACCACTTCGCAGCCGCCGCCGGGCCTAGATCGTATGCTGAGGCGCCCTCCCACAACCTCTGCCCTCTCCCGCATCCCCGCCAGGCCGACCCCGCGGCCCAGCCCCGCCTGCTCCGGATCGAAGCCCTGGCCATCGTCTCGAATCCTGAGTTCCAGGCCAGATTCGCTGCACTTGAAGTTGATTTCGACCTGTTGGGCGTTGGCGTGCTTCTGGATGTTGCTCAGGCACTCCTGGACCACCCGGAAGACCGTGACCTCGGTCAGAGAGTTCAGGAGGATATCGTCCGGAATGCTGCACGAGACCCGTATTCCTGTATCCTCGCTGAAGCGATCCACCTGTTCCTGAATCGCGCCTTTCAGGCCCATCTGATCGATGGACAGGGGCCGCAGGTCATATATCAGATGCCTTATCTCCTGTACGTGTCCTTTCAGGGCCTTCGCCGCTTCCTCGATCTCTTTACCCACGTGCTCCGGATCGGAACGGAGCTGCCGGTGACATGCTCTCAGTCGATTGGCTAGAGCGGCCAAGGAGGGCCCTAGCCCATCATGTAATTCCCTGGAGATGCGCCGACGTTCCTCCTCTAGGACAAGTGTCACCTGAGCCACCCTTTCCTGCAGACCGCGAGCCCGCTCGGCGGCCAAGGTTGTTTCTTGCCACTGTGCCAGCTCTCGTGCCGTCTCGTCGATTCGATCCGCCAGCTCGCCGAGCTCGTCCCTGTTGGTGACGAGAACGGGCTGAGAGAAGTCGCCGGCGGCGATTCCACGCATCGCCTGACCCATCCGGCGAACCGGTTCGATCACTGAGAGGGCGAGGGCCAACCCAAGGCAAATCGCAAGCAGCGATCCCAGCAAGGTCAGGTACGGGGTGAGGGAGAAAAGCAGGCCGTGGCGGTTGTCCTCCAGCGCGTCCAGCGCGGGCAGCACCTCCGATGGGCGGGATTCCGCCAGCTCCCTAACGTGGTGGACCTCATCGTGCATATAGTCCATGGCCATGTAGTTGACGATGGCCACAGAGGATAAGAGCGCGGCCATGAGGGCGATAACTACGAGAATCTTCCAGCGAATACTACAGCGCACCCGCGCGATCAATCCGGGCAAGAGCCCTGTAGCCAACCGAGCCCCGATGTAGACTATTGCTGGCACGACGATGAAAGGTATCGGGATTAAGCCCAGGAAGGGGGCCACGGCACCGCCGAGCGCGGCAAGGCCGGCGACAACAAAGGCCGCCCTATGGGCTGTCACCGTTTTGCGAACCACGGTCAACAGATTATAGCATTGCCGCCGCCCGAGGCTTCGGGAGACAACGAGGCTTCAGATAACGAAGAATGTCCGACGCCCGCGTCGGACATTCTTCGATTTGACGAGGCCAAGTTCTGCTGGAGAACATGTGGGCCCAATGACGACGCCGGAAATAGGAGGTTACGGCTTGGCTTCCTCCGCAAGGGGAGGCAGCCAGGCGTGGCGAAGCAAGAATCGTTGGAGTAGGCTCCAGCAACCGGACCCGTCTCATTTTGGCTATCTGCTTGTCCGACGTTGACTGCTTGCCCACAACTTGTGAGGCGAGGGGAATAGGGCACGCGC
>MGNZ01000138.1 GCA_001795235.1 Chloroflexi bacterium RBG_16_64_32
CTCCAGTTCGGCGCCGCGACGCATGCTATCGCGAAAGTTCGAGTTCCCGCCGTCGATGATCAGATCGCCCTTCTGAAGCAGGCCCGCCAGCTCCTGGATGATCTGCTCGGTGGGGCTGCCGGCGGGGATCATCAGCCAGACGGTGCGCGGGGCGCTGAGCCCGCCCACAAGCTCAGACAGCGAACCGACATCCGAGACCTCCGGATTGCGGGTGTAGCCGATCACCTCGTGGCCGCCGCGGCGCAGCCGCTCCCTCATGTTGCCTCCCATGCGGCCAAGGCCGATCATGCCTAGTTGCATCGCTACAACACCTCCTCTAGGTCTGATAGGCGGACCCTGGCGACCCTGCGGCCGCGGGCCCTCAGCGCTTGCAGGTCCCCTGCCGACTGCGCGTCGAGCAGACGTCGAAACGTGAAGGGCTTTCCCGGGATGTCGAGGTCGACCGACGGCTCGTCGACGACCTGGATGAAGACGCCGCTCGGCGGCCCGCCCTTGTGGAGCTGCCCTGTGGAGTGGAGAAAGCGCGGACCGAAGCCAACGGTGGTCGCGACGCGATGGCGGTCCCGTAGCTTCACCCTCGCCGCCTGAAGTCGGGACGCGTTGTCAGGGGTACGCGGCAGATAGGCCTGAATTGCCAGATAGTCGCCGGGCCGCACCTGCTCCAGGAGCGCGGCGAGGTCGCCGTACGGCTCTGTCGGGAGGTCGCCCGCCTCCAGTAGCCGGCGTGTAGCGTCCTTCGCCGCCTGGACGTTGGGCTGGTCAAAGGGGTGTATCCCCAGGACATGGCCGGCCACCGCCGTGGCGAACTCCCACCGGAAGAACTCGGCGCCCAGCTTTTGGACGCCCTCGAACGGAATGATCACTGAGGGTTCCAGTGCGGTCTCCACACCCAGGGAGACGAACAGACGGTCGTCGCCGTAAACGACCGGCGCACCCGGTGGCTCGCCGTCCACCGGCACGATGCCTGTGCCCTCCTTGCCGGTAGATTCAGCGATGAGCTGCTCAAGCCAGGCCCCGAAGGCGCTCACCTCGTCTGGGAACAGGAGCGTGAGCTTATCGCGGCCAGCCTTCGTGGCTTCGCCGATGACAGCGCCCAGCCAGAGCCCGGGGTTTTCCACGCCCGGCACACAGTCAGCGCAGGCGCAGGCCATCTCCTCCGCCGCGTCCAACAGGTCGTGCACGTCCGCGCCGATGAGGGCGGCCGGCACTAGACCGAAGTATGAGAGGGCAGAGTAGCGCCCGCCGATATCGGGCGGGTTAAGGAACACACGCCGGAACCCCTTCATGCGGGCCAGCGCCTCCAGCGTCGTGCCCGGGTCTGTGATCGCCACGAACTGGCGGCTGTCCCTCACCCTGTCGAAGAAGTAGGCGAAGTGCGAGAGGGTCTCCACGGTGCCGCCCGACTTGCTAGCCACGATGAAGAGAGCGCTCTTGAGGTCACCAGCCTTCTCCGCCGCCAGCACAGCCTCGGGATGCGTGGTGTCGAGCACCGTCAAAGGCTTGCCCCCAAACGTCGTCGAGAAGACCTCCGGCGCCAGACTGGAGCCGCCCATCCCCAGGAGCACGATGCGCTCAAATTCAGCGCAGCTCTCAGCGAACGCCTGCAACTGGTCCATGTGCTCGTGCATCTTCTCGGGGAGCCGTAACCAGCCCAACCGATCCGTAATCTCGGTCGGGTCGTGCTGCCAGACGGTGTGGTCGGACGCCCAGATGCGCCGGGGCACCTCCGCCTTCTCCATATCGGAGAGCCGCTCCTCCAGCGGCGTCGCCAGCGGGCCCAGGTTGACCTGCGGCCGGCCGTCGGCGGCGACGATCTTCTCGCACTTGGCCTCGATACCGGCCAGCAGCTTCTCGAAGTCCTTTTGAAACGCCGCTAGTCCGTCCTCCAGCAGCTTCGCCATCACCGCGGCCAGATCAACTCCCAGCTCTGGAAGGACGCCGATCGTCATTTCAGCCTCTTCCAGCTCCGCCTCCAGCGTCTGCCGCACCAGCCCATGGTCGGCGAATGCCTGCATCGTGCTTTCGGGCATCGTGTTCACGGTATCGGCGCCGATTAGCTCCTCTACGTACAGAACGTCCGAGTAGCTTGGGTTCTTCGTTCCTGTGGACGCCCAGAGGGGGCGCTGGAGGCGACCTCCGGCTGCCGCCAGACGCTGCCAGCGGGGGCCGGAGAACAAGTTGCGAAAGCGCTCGTACGCCAGCTTCGCATTGGCTATGGCCACCTTGCCCCGTAAGGGCGACCCCTCCGGCAGCAGAGCATCGACCGCGGTATCCACTCTCGAGACGAAGAACGATGCCACACCGGCGACGCTCTTGATCGATTCGCCGGCCTCCAGGCGTCGCTCTAGGCCGGCTATGTAGGCCAGCGCCGCCTTCTCGTACGCTTTCACATCGAACAGCAGGGTCACGTTTATGTTGACGCCTTGCCTGGTCAGTTCCTCTATCGCCGGTAGGCCCTCCGGCGTGCCGGGAACCTTAATCATCACGTTGGGGCGCGCAAGCCCGCGGAAGAGGCTCAGCCCTTCCCTGACCGTGGCCTCTGTGTCTCGGGCCAGGTCCGGCGAAACCTCGAGGCTGGCGAACCCGTCACCGCCTTTCGCCTCCTCGTGAACTGGCCGCAGGACGTCGGCCGTCATCCCGATATCTTCGATCGCCAAGCACAGGAAGATCGCCTTCGGGTCGCGCTCGCCGCTCTCAACCAGCGAGCGCAGGGCGTCATCGTAGTCGGATGAGCCGGAGATGGCCTTATTCAGGATTGTGGGGTTAGATGTTACGCCGGCAATAGCGTACTCGTCGACCAGTCGCTTCAGGCCGCCGGAGGTGATGAGGCCCCTGCGGATGTAGTCCAGCCAGGCGCTCTGCCCGAGTGCGCGGAGCCGAAACAATGGGTTCATGTCCCCTCCTTCTCGGTGGCAGTTACCTCGTTGGGGCGGTGCCCGCGCGCACCCTCTTTGACCGCAGCCAGGTTCCCCAGAGGATTCCCCTCCCCTGGGGGCACAGACCTCGCCTATTTACAGCGTAGAACGGGGCGGCGGCGGTTTCAACCATTGGGGGGCAGTGTGTGTTCCCCCGTAATCAGCCGGGCGGATCGCGCACCCCTGAAGCAGCTCCACGCCCACCGGATCGCCGCCCTTTGGCGAGCCCTCCCCTTGTCATTCGTGAACGGTTATGATAAACACCGAGCGGCGGCCTCCTCAAGAAGGGAGTATCGCCGTGCTGCGAACAAGGATCACCAAGCTCTTCAATATCAAGTACCCCATTATCTGTGGGGGCATGTACTGGATCGGCCGGGCGGAGCTGATAGCGGCAGTGGCCAATGCCGGCGGCCTCGGCTTCATGGCGGCGGCCACCTTCGACAGTCTGGACGACCTGCGAGCCGAAATCCGCAAGGCCCGCGACATGACGGACGGTCCGGTGGGGCTCAACATCAACCTCTTCCCCGCCATCCGTCCCCAGCCCATCGAAGCGTGGGTTGAAATCGCCTGCGAGGAGAAGATACCGGTGGTCGAAACCTCCGGTCGCAGCCCTGAGGCGATAGTGGAGCCGCTCCACGCGGCCGGCGTGAAGATTATGCACAAGGTGCCGGGCGTAAAATACGCCCGCACCGCCGAACGGCTCGGCTGCGACGCCGTATGTGTGGTGGGGCACGAGTGCGGCGGTCACCCGGGCATGGATGAGGTGAGCACCCTGGTAATGGTGCCCGCCACCGTGGACGCCGTGGGTATACCGGTGGTGGCCGCCGGCGGCTTCGCCGATGGTCGTGGCCTGGTGGCCGCTCTGGCCCTGGGCGCCGAGGCCGTTCTCATGGGCACCCGCTTCATGGCTACGCAGGAGTGCCGCGGCCACCCCGCGTGGAAGGAATGGCTAGTCAACGCGTCGGAGACAGACACCGCCTACGTTATGAAAACTATCAAGAACCCCTCGCGCGTGGCCAAGAACGCCGTGGCGGTCAAGGTGCTGGAGATGGAGGCCCAGGGGGCCACCCTGGAGGAGCTGCTGCCCGTCATAGCCGGACAAGGGGGCGCCGTCTTCGACGACGGCGAGCTGGACTCGCAGCTTGCGAGCGCCGGCCAAGCGATGGGCCTCATCCACGACGTGCCGACGGTGAAGGAGCTCATCGACCGAATGGTCGAGGAAGCGGCCCGGAGCCGCGACCGCCTGAACGCTGCCGCCGCAGTCGCCTAGCCCATCGAGGGGGCCTCCGACGCCCAGACCGGCAGGCGGCAAGCAAGAACCCCGCGTTGGCGGGCCCACCCTCGCGTGCCAAGCCCGGGCGAAGTTGACAGCGCTACCAATTTCGCGCACGATTGGCATGCTCCGAGACAGCGAGACTGGGGGGATTGTGCTCTGCCCATCCTGTGGCCAAGAGAACCGCGAGGATGCTACGTTCTGTGGCGAGTGTGCAGCTACACTGGCCGCTGAGTCGGTGTGTGCTGCCTGCGGCCGCTCCAATCCCCCCGGCCAAAAGTTCTGCGATGGTTGTGCCGCTCAGCTAGCCGAACCCGCGAAGCCTGCCCCAGCGCCCGAGCCCCGCTCCTACACGCCGCGACACCTGGCCGAGAAGATCCTCCGCGACCGCGCCACCCTGGAGGGCGAACGGCGCACCGTCACCGCCCTCTTCGCCGACGCCATCGGGTTCACGCCCCTCTCGGAGCGGCTGGACGAGGAGGAGGTGTACGACCTCATGCAGGGCTGCCTGGGCCGCATGATGGACGCCGTCCACCGCTACGAGGGCACCATCACCCAGTTCCGGGGCGACGGCGTTATGGCTTTGTTCGGCGCCCCTATCGCCCACAAGGACGCAGCCCGCCGCGCCGTGGCCGCCGCCCTGGAGATGCAGAAGGCGCTCGACGAAGACGCCGCCGGCGTCAAGAAGCGCCTCACCATCGAGTGCCGCTTTCGCGTTGGCCTCAACACCGGCCCCGTCGTCGTGGGCAAGATCTCCGACGACCTGGACATGGACTACACCGCCCTGGGCGACACCGTGAACCTGGCGGCA
>MGNZ01000139.1 GCA_001795235.1 Chloroflexi bacterium RBG_16_64_32
GGGCCCAGCCCCGTTCGCCGCCTCAGCGCCCTGGAGGAGCACCTGGACCGGCCCGGCCTGTGGGTCAAGAACGACGGCTTGCTCGGCACCGTATACGGCGGCAACAAGGTACGCAAACTGGAGCTCATCCTTGCGGATGTCCTTGGCCGCGACGCCTCGACTGTCCTCACCTTCGGCGGCAGCGGCAGTCATCACTGCCTGGCTACCGCCCTCTACGCCCGCGAGCTGGGTATCCGCGTAGCCACGGTCCTTCTGGAGCAGCCAGAGACACAGGAGGTGCGAACCATTCTGCGCCTCCTTGAGTCCACCGGCGCCCGTATGGTGCGTGCGGGCAGCCTCCCGTCGGCGGTGGCGCGGCTGGTCTGGCTCGCCACCCGCTGCACGGAGATCGGCTTCCCGCCGCGTCCTCCGTACATGCTGTGGTCGGGGGCATCCACTCCGCTGGGCTGCCTCGGTTACGTCAACGCCGCCTTCGAGTTGGCCGAGCAGGTCCAGGAAGGGCTCCTGCCCGCGCCCAAGACGGTGCTGGTGCCTCTGGGCTCCAACGGGACGGCCGCCGGACTGCTCCTGGGCCTGCGGCTGGCCGGCCTGGCGGCCTCCGTCACCGCCGTCCAGGTGTCGGATTATCCGACCGTAGGCGCCCGCGGCGTTGCCCGCCTGGCCACCCGAGGGGCGAGGCTCTTGCGCCGCCGCGGGGCGCCTGTACCGCCCCTGGTATTTGGCCCGCAGAACCTCAAAGTCATCTCGGACACCAGAACCAGGCGCTACGGCCATCCCACACCGGAGGCCGAGAAGGCGAAAGAACTGCTCCAGCGCCTGGAGGACCTGACCCTTGACTCCACCTACACGGCCAAGGCGGTCGCCGCTCTCATCGCGCAGCGTGACCTGCCGCGGCCTCTGCTGTACTGGCACACCCTCAACGCCCACCCGCTCCCGGACTCCTTCTAGCATGGAGTGCACCCAACCGCTCGATACGGCGGCGGCCGTGTCAGGGAAAACCCCACGCTCCCAAGCGGCCCTGCCCGACAGACTTGGCGATTAGCGGGCGATACGCTAGCCTATGGAGACTGCGGCGGACCCGGCCCAGCCAGAGGCGGCCCGTTGGCCGGTTCGCCGCAGGAACCCCATCCAGGAGGTTGCGAATGGCCGTTCCGATAGTCAGCTTCGTAGGGAACTCAGGCGTCGGCAAGACCACGTTCCTGGAACATCTCATACGGGAGTTGAAGTCCCGCGGCTACCGCGTGGCAGCCATCAAGCACGACGCCCATAACTTCCAGATGGACTATCCGGGTAAGGACACCCACCGCCTGACCGAGGCCGGAAGCGACATCGTCATGATCTCGGCTGCCGGCAAGCTCGCTCTCCTCGAGAAGGTGGCGGAGGAGCGGTCACTGGACGATCTTGTGGCGATGATATCGGACCGCGTAGACATCGTCTTGACCGAAGGCTACAGGCGGGCGGCCAAGGCCAAGATCGAAGTATCGCGCCGGGACTTCGGAAGCGAACTGGTGGCGCAGCCGCAGGACCTCCTGGCGCTGGTGACCGACCAGCGGTTCGACCTAGAGGCGCCGCACTTCGGACTGAGCGATGCCAGCGGGGTCGCCGACCTCCTGGTGCGTCGCTTTGGGCTCACGCCAGCGGGGAAGCCAGCCGCCGCCACAGGCTAGCGTATGCGTCTTGCCGCGCCGAGGGCCGGGAGCGTGTCGTTCCCCCGGCTGACATTTGACCTGCAAGATTGGAGCGGCGCCGCCGTCCTTCTGCTCATCGTGGCCCTCACCATCGTTAGTGGTCTGGACTATCGCCTGTCCGTTCCGTTCCAGACGCACCGTAGGCCCCACCTAATAGGGCGACAATTGCTAAACCAGGCATTTCGCGGCATGATAGGAGCAGGATGAGCAGATTATCCTTCGCAACGACGTACGCCAGCCCATATGAACTGAGGTCGCGCTGAATTGATCCCGGTTTCCGCGCTCCTGGACGGCAGCGTGAGGCCCGAGGACGCCCTCCGCCACGGTCGCTCGACGGCCAAGCTTCCGCCGCACCTGATCCACTACTCCGCGGACAAAAAGCCGGTGGTGGTGTGGAACACCACTCGCCGCTGCAACCTGCACTGCATGCACTGCTACTCCGAGTCCAAGAACCAGGAGTATCCCGGCGAGCTGACAACGGAAGAGGGTCTCAGCCTCATCGATGACGTCGCCGGGTTCGGAGCGCCCACGATGATCTTCTCCGGCGGCGAACCGCTCATGAGGCCCGATATCTTCGAGCTGTCGGCCCACGCCAGCGGCCGCGGCCTCCGCTGCGTTCTCTCCACCAACGGCACCTTCATCTCAGATCGCGTGGCGGAGCGGATCCGGGACGCCGGCTTCGCCTACGTAGGCATAAGCCTGGACGGCCTCCGCGAGACGCACGACATGGTCCGCGGAAGCGCGGGAGCCTTCGACGAGGCGTTGGCCGGAATCCGTCGCTGCCGCGATCTGGGCGTCAAGGTGGGAGTCCGATTTACCCTCCACCGCAAGAACGTGGACCAGCTACCCGGCGTGCTGGACCTCCTGGAGTCGGAGAACATCCCGCGGTTCTGCATGTACCACCTGGCATACGCCGGCCGCGGAGACCTCATGCGCAAATTTGACCTCGATCCCGAAGAAACACGGGCGGCGGCCGACCTCCTCTTCCAGCGGATCATGGACTTTCAGAGCCGTGGCATCAGCAAGGAGATCCTCACGGTCGACAACCACGCGGACTCCGCCTACCTCTACCTGCGGTTGCGGGAGGACCAGCCGGAGCGGGCTGAGGAGATGCGCCGCCTCCTGGCCTGGAACGGCGGCAACCAGTCCGGCATTGGCATCACCTCCATCGACCCGCTCGGCAACGTGCATGCGGACCAGTTTTCCTGGCAATACAGCTTCGGCAACGTGAGGGAGCGCCCCTTCAGCGCTATCTGGCCCGATACCTCCCACCCGCGCATGGCCGTCCTCAAGGACCGCCGTCCCCATCTCAAGGGCCGCTGCCGGGGCTGCCGGTTCCTGGATATCTGCAACGGCAACCTTCGCGCCCGGGCCGAAAGCTACTTCGGTGACTTCCTGGCCCCGGACCCGGCCTGCTACCTCACGGACGAGGAGATTGGTTTCGCCGCCGATGCGCCCACAAGTGCGACGGGCGAGGAGTGGACAGTGCCGATCCAGGAAGCCGCGAGGGAGGCGGCGCAGTGAGCGGCGCAATGAGCCGCACACCAGGCTCGGAGGCCCAGGCCATGCGGCGCCGCAACGACGCCCGCCTGGCCACCGCCAATTTCGACCTCTCGCCGTTCACTCTGGCCTGGGAGATCACCCGCGCCTGCGCCCTGGCCTGCCTCCACTGTCGCGCTCAGGCCCAACCGAAGCCCGATCCCAACCAGTTGACGACGGCCGAGGCGATGAGCGTCGTTGACCAGATCCGCGACATGGGTGATCCGATCCTGGTGATAACCGGCGGCGATCCTCTGATGCGCCGCGACGTCTATGACATCCTGACCTACGCCGCCGGCCACGGACTACGAACATCCCTCACCCCCAGCGCCACGGCGCTCGTCACCCCCAAGAACCTGGCGCGGGTGCGCGAGAGCGGAGTGGTCCGCGTGGCGATCAGCCTGGACGGCCCCGCCGCCGATACGCACGACCGCTTCCGTGGCTTCAGCGGCTCCTTCCAGAGGACCCTGGAGATCATGCGGGACGTGCGTGAGGCGGGGCTAACGCTCCAGATCAACACCACAGTGAGCCGCTACAACCTCGCGGCGCTGGAGGAGATGCCAGAGATTGTGGCAGAGGCGGCGGCGGTGCAGTGGAGCGTGTTCTTCCTGGTGCCCACCGGTCGCGGCAAGGCGGAAGACATGATCTCCGCCGAGGAACATGAGCGGGTCTTCCACTGGCTGTACGACTTGTCCCGCGAGGCGCCGTTCGATGTCAAGAGCACCGCCGCGCCGCCGTACCGTCGCGTGGCCATCCAGCGGTCCAGGGGCGAAGATCCGGTCGGCGGCGGCACGAGCGAACAGCCGATCGCGGGGGCGGGCTATCGTTTTCAGGACGGGCTGCACCGGCCCGCGCTAGGGGTGAACGACGGCAAGGGGTTCGCCTTCATCTCGCACACGGGGGATGTCTGCCCGTCCGGCTTCCTGCCCCTGGCCGCCGGCAACGTGCGCGAACGGCCGCTGGCGGACATCTACCGCACCTCGTCGCTCTTTCGCGACCTACGCGACCCCGAAAAGCTCAAGGGGAGGTGCGGCGCCTGCGAGTACCGCACCGTGTGCGGCGGCAGCCGCGCCAGGGCCTGGGCCCTCACCGGCGATTACCTGGCGGAAGACCCTTCCTGCGTCTACCAGCCCCAGACAGCGGCCGTCTGAGAGGCGGCCATTACGGGACGCCTGCTGGAAAAACGCACCATTCGCCCTTCGACAGGCTCAGGGCGAGCGGTTTCAAGTGCCTATTTGCGTCCGTTCGTGGTGAGCCCGTCGAACCATGAACGGAGCAAGAGGGTACTTCAGTAGTCACCGGGATACTCCGCGCTGCGTGTGCGTGGAGAACCTCCTAGGCCTGGGCTAGCGCCGAGGCCACCCAAGTCCGCGCCGCCACCATGGACGGCAGCCCGATGGTGGTCAGGGATAGCAGCACCACGTGGTCCAGTTCCGCTTCCGTGACCCCCGCCTCTTTGGCCTGCCTGGCGTGCGAGCGCACAGCTCCCTCCAGGCGCGCCCCTACAGAGATCGCCAGCTTCACCAAGCGGCGGGTGCGTTCGTCCAGGGGCCCGGACTCGTGGGCGGCGCTGGCCAGCGCCTCGTACGCCTGGTGGACGCTGGGGTGATCTCGACCGAGCTTCTGGAAGGACTCCGGCAACTCTCGCATGGGTGAGCCTCCTTGCACCAATGAACACGCTGCACCCATTCTAAGCGGATGGGTACCGCTAGGGGAGCCCCTAGTAGGGAGGCTTCCCTTTGGGCCAGGTGGTCTCAACCTCCTTTGAATAGACCTCGTACACGACGTTCACCAGCTCCGCGTGCTTGATGAGGATGCGCATGTCGCCGGTGATCTTGATCGTGCCCTTGAGCCCGGCCTCTACCGGGTCCACCTCGCCCGCCGCCACCCCCTCGAACACGGTGGCCGGCACCACGAATATGAAGTCGCATTCCTTGCGAGGCGGCGGCTGGTCCACCTCGTAGTAGTCGGTGCACTTTCCGTCATCCAGGTGTACAACGAAGAAGAGCTTCTGGCCGTCCGGCAGGTAGGGTGACTGGCCGTCGCCGTACAGCTCAGCCAGGGCCTTGAGCTTGCCGCGAGGGGCGTGCTTCTGCACCTCCTCGTTGCGATTGAGGAGGCCCTTGAGCTCGTCATACCAGTCCTTGGTATAGATAGAGGGCATGGCGTATTTCCTCTCAGTAGATGCGGTCTTCTCTCTGCCATATCTTGGGCAGGCCGTGGTCCTCAGCGATGACCTTGAAGGCGTTGTAGCCGGGCGCGGAGCTGATGCCGCCGCCGCCGGCGGACGCCCCGCACATGTAGAGCCCTTCGGTTTCCGTTCGGTAGACGTGCGAGCGGGGCACGCCCAGGACAAACGCGCCGGGTCGGCCGTGGGAGAAGTCGCCTTCCGGCATACCGATCTTCTTCTCGATGTCGAGGGGGACGTACAGCTTGTCGGCGATTACGTTCTCGCGGGTCATGTTCGGGGCGTACCTCACCCATAGGTCCAGGAAGCGGCTGTTGTAGCTGGCGCGGACTTCGTCCCACTCCTGAGGTGAGAGGCAGGAGGCGTTGGGGAAGAAGAACCAGCCGTTCATGGCGTGCTTGCCCGGCGGCGCCTGGCTGGGATCCCACAGGGTGTTCACCCAGGTGCCAGCGCCCGGCGTCTCCGGGATGCGGCCGCCGTACGCCTGAAGAATGTACTCGGACACCTCATCGTGGTTCTCGAAGCCGACGATCGTGTAGAAGCAGCGGTTGATGTCGGGATCGTGCTGGGCGGACTTGTAGTCCGGCGGCGCGTGCAGAGCGAAGGAGGGGGTGCCCAGGACGTGCTCGGGGCCGAAGCGCCAGTTGGCCAGCCGCTCCTTTCGGAACGCCGAGAGCCTGTCCCAGCCCATGAGCTCCATGAAGGTCGTCCGTGGATCGGCGTTCGAAGCGACGATCTTCGCCTCGATGTCGCGGCCGTCCTTGAGGCGAATGCCGGTAGCGCGCCCGTTCTCAGTGGTAATGCTGGTGACCGGGCTGTTGTAGCGGAGGTCCACCCCTTCGTGGAGGCAGGCGCTGGCCATGGCGTGGCCGAGGGTGTGGGTGCCTCCCACCGACATGTAGTGCATGCCGCATAGCCAGATTACCGAGAGGACGAACCCCAAGCCGTTGCCGGAGTGAAGGTTGGAGCCCCACTCGATGCATTGGCGGTAGAGGGCCGCCCTCAGCTCAGTGGACTCGAACAGCTCGTCGATGAGGACCTTGGGGGACTTTTGCATCTCGCCGGGCTTGAAGCCCAGACCAAGCCACAGCTCGAACAGCTTGCCGGCGATCGGGCTGGCGGTCTCGCCACGAGACTCGTCCGGCGCCGGCGTGTACAGCAGGGCGGCCAGGTACTGGTCGCTGGCCATCACCTTGCGGCGAATCTCGTTGAACACCTCGGCGTCGTGCTTGGAGAAGCGGGCGATGCTGGCGTACGTCTTATCCTCCAGCTCCGGTGTGTAGATGATAAGAGGCGGCCGCCCATCGGCGAAGGTGATCCCCACCTGCGCTTCCGGCTTTATCATGCGGGCGCCGAAGCTGGGGAGGTCAAAGTCGTGATAAAAGGGCATGTAGTCTATGAACTCCATGTACTGGGCATGGAGGTTGTGCCAGAACCCGGGGACCGTCGCCTCTTCCGTGTGGACGCCGCCCGCCTCTTCGTGGCGGCGCTCGAACACGCCCACCTTGAGGCCGGATCGGGCAAGGTAGGCGGCAGTGCACAGGCCGTTGTGGCCGCTTCCGATAATCACCACATCGTAGCTGGCGTCCGGCATAACCGTACCTCCCTCAGTTCAACCACAGCACGAGAGCGACAGCGCCCCCGGCAGCGAGAATGCCCGCCGCGGCGGCCAGGGTCCAGGCAAGGGCCGGCCGTCGGGCGCCCTCTTCAGGTGGTAGCTTCATCAGGTTGTGGACGTGTAGGGGGAAAAGCGGCCGTTTCAGGCTGGACCGCACGTGAAGGCGGCCTCTAATGTGCTCAACGATTGGGTTGGCCCGTCCCTGGAGCAGCCGCGTGAGGCCCCAATAGGGGCCGACGATAGACGCGTCCAGGGGCGCCCGTTCCCCGTCCCAGATCGTGATCTCACCACCCCCGAACTCCACCGTGACGGTCGTCTCGTAGTCTTTGGCGGTCATAGCCAGGCGACCGCGCAGGCGCCTAGCCAGCCGCCGCTTGTCGGGGAACTCCGCCAGGTCCTGCTCCAGGTACTGCTGCACGATGGAGGCGAGGCCGCTCTCGGCGCCATTGGCCAGACGGACGGGCACGGCCGGAGATTCTGCCGCCACCGCCGTCACCTCCACCAGCGCTCCAGATCGTAGTCCTCAGCGATGATCTGGAGGGCGTTGTAAGCCGGGGCGAAGGTGACGAACCCGTGCGGGTGCTGGGTGGCGCCGCACATGTACAGGTTGGGGATCGGCGAGCGGTACTGTGAGAGCTCCTCAAAGGGGCGCTTGTCCAGCACGTTATCGATGTCGATGAGGCCGCCCATCCAGTCGCCCTGGACCATGTTGGGGATGCGTCGGGCGATGTCCAGGGGGGAGTAGGTGGTCCATTCGATGAAGGCGCCGTTCTTCAAATTGGGCGCCGCTTCCTGCCACTTCTCGATGCAGCGCTGGCCGTAGCCCTCCGACATCTCGTCCCAGGCCTCGGGGCCGCCGGTGGCCAGGCTATAGGGCGCGAACTGTCGCATGAGGCCGGTGTACTGCCCGGACGGTGCGTCCGTGGGGTCGAACAGGGAGTTGACGGCGCAGTTGGGCTTGGGATCGGCAAGCTTGCCCGCGCGCACGTCCTTCCAGTGGCGGTCGACGTCGGCCAGGCTATCGTAGCCCAGGTTGATCACCCACGCCTGGTCGATGTCGGGGTCGAAGTCGGCGGCCCGGTACTGCGGAGCGCGGGTCATCGCCATATGGACGGAGAAGAACGTCCAGTCCATGTGGGGGAAGCTTTCGACCTCTTTGACGAAGGAGCCGGCCAGCTTGTCGCGAGGCACCATCTGGAGGAACGTCTGCTCCAGGCTAATGGACGAGGCGACGAGCCGTCGCGCCCTGGCGGTGGAGCCGTCCTCCAGGCGGACGCCTGCGGCCTTGCCGTTTTCGAACAAGATCTCCTCCACGCCGTGCTTCAGGAACACCCGCCCGCCGGCCTGGGCGACCGCCTCCCAGATGGAGTGGGCGAGGGCGTGTGAGCCACCGACGCACACGTGCCAGTTGTCGATCTTGCCGACGAGAAGGGGGAAGGACACCGC
>MGNZ01000140.1:0-283 GCA_001795235.1 Chloroflexi bacterium RBG_16_64_32
TGATAATTGCCATGACCGCGTCTTTGGGCACAGAAGCGCCGGGGACAAAGTGAAGCGCCTTGACCGTTCCGTCGATCGGGCTGGGGATGTTGTTCTGCATCTTCATCGCCTCGAAGACAATGACTACATCGCCGGCCTTGACCGGATCGCCCACGTTGACCTCACAGCGAATGATCATCCCGGGCATGGGCGCAACAATGGCTGCCTCTCCCGCGGCGACCTCAGCCGCCGCGGCCGCCGGCGCGGATTTCGCGCGCTCCTCTGACGGGGTAGGTGCCGCGAG
>MGNZ01000140.1:317-8544 GCA_001795235.1 Chloroflexi bacterium RBG_16_64_32
GATGGGTTGGCCACGGACGCAGCCGGGGACCCTCCGATGGGCTCAACGTCCACCTGATAGTAATCATCGCCCACGAACACGTTGAAGGTGCGGGTCCCGGCGCCCTTGGGCGGCGCTTCGACTTCCCGCTTCTCCACGAGCTTGCCCGCTTTGGCCAGATCGATAAGCTTGTCCTCTTTCCGGACTTCCTCCATTGTCTTCGGCGCCTTAGGGGGCTTCCAGTCATCGGGTATTTCCTGGTCGAGGCCGTACTTCAGTCGCAGAAACCTCATTCCGGTAGTCGGATAGAGGGCGTATATCAGCGTATCGGCCAGATTCTTGGCGATGTCCTTGGTGTCGTCCTTGGCCTTGTCCAGCTCCGGCTCAAGCATGTCGGCGGCGCGAACTGTGATAGGCTTCTCGCCGCGCTCATAGCCTTTAAGGGCCGTTTTCTGCACCTTGCGGTCGATCGAAAGTGGTGACTTGCCGTAGAGGCCCCAACAGTAGTCCTTGACCTCTTTGGTGATCATCTTGTAGCGCCCCGCCAGGACGTTTTGCACCGCCTGAACGCCCACGATCTGGCTGGTGGGAGTGACGAGCGGCGGAGAACCGAGGTCCTGCCGCACCCTCATGGTCTCCTCGTGGCATTCCTGCAACCTATCAAGGGCATCGGCGGCCTTGAGCTGGGCGATGAAGTTGGACGTCATGCCGCCCGGGATCTGGTGGGACAGCACCTCAGGATCGATGACCGCCAGCCTTGAGGTGTCGAGGAAATCCCTGTACTTGGGGGCGATCTGCTCAAGCATTCTATCGCACTTGACAAGTTGTTCAACATCGAGGCCAGTATCCCTCTCAGTGCCATAGAGCGTCACCACGAGCGGCTCGATCGCCGGATGGGAAGTGCGGTGGGCGAAGGGGGCCAGCGAGGTGTCGACGACATCTACTCCCGCCTCGATGGCCTTGAGGTGGGCCATGCTGGCCTGGCCGCTGGTGTAGTGGGTGTGGAGCTGAACCGGTACCTTCAGGCGCTTCTTGAGCGCCTTGACCAGGTCGTAGGCATCGTAGGGCGATATGAGCCCGGCCTGGTCCTTGATGCATATGGAATCGGCCCCCATGTCCTGAAGGACGAGCGCCTTGTTGACAAAGAAGTCCACGTTGTAGACGGGGCCGCCCAGGCGCGGCTGGGTGAGCGAATAGCATATCGCACCCTGGATGTGCATGCCGGTCTCTTTGATAGCCTTGTAGGCCGTCTCGTGATTGCGCTCATCGTTTACCGCATCGAATACCCTGAAGATGTCGATGCCCGCCTCGGCCGCCTCGTGGACGAAGGCTCGGACCAGATCGTCGGGGTAGTTGCGATAGCCGACCAGGTTCTGCCCCCGCAGCAGCATCATGAACTTCGTCTTGGGCAAGAGCTTCTTGAGGACCCGCGGCCTCTCCCAGGGGTCTTCTCCCAGGAAGCGATGAGGGACGTCGAAGGTGGCGCCGCCCCAGACCTCCATAGAATCGAAGCCGCACTTGCCGAACTCGTCGGCGACGAACTCCATGTCCTCAGTGCGCATGCGCGTAGCAAACAGGGACTGGTGGCCGTCCCGAAGGGTGATATCGCAGATCTTGACCGGATTTTTCCCCTTTGGTCTCGTCTTTACCTTTTCGGTGGTCAATTCGCTTGCTGGGATCATGTGTCCACCTTCCTCCTTGCCCTTCGCTAGGCGTTTCTGCGACGCCACGAGGCCGGCGGTCTCATCGCCTGCCGACGTCCAAATACCCGCCACAGGCTGATTGGAGCGAGGGGCCTAGGCTCCTGCGCCGCGGCCAAACGAGGCCGTTCTTCCTCTTCCAGGTAGGCTGTCACGGCAGCCATGATGGCTGCCATTACGCCTCTCTGTTTTTCAATGACAGTCACCATGTGGCTAATTGTAGGCAGAGAATTTGCTGCTGCACTTCGGTGCGGCATCCCGTTTTGTTTGCGGTGCGTGCGGCCACGAGTGATCTCGAAACTTTTCCACCCGCCCTCAATCGGTTTGTGCGTCCCACAGAACCGCGACCCTGGACGCGTACCTGGGGGCGCTGCTGGGGGCGGTTGGGATCTATAGGGGAATGCTCCCGTGCTTCTTGGGTGGATTGCTATCCGTCTTGTTCTCGAGCATTTCCAGGGCGCGGATGATCTTGAGGCGCGTGTCACGGCGCTCAATGACGTCGTCAATGAAGCCGCGGGAGGCGGTGACGTAAGGGTTGGCGAACTGCTGGCGGTACAGGTCGACAAGCTCCTTGCGCTTGGCCTCGCGGTCCTCAGCGGCCTCGATATCGCGGCGAAAGACGATGTTCACGGCCCCGTCGGGACCCATGACCGCGATCTCGGCTGAGGGCCAGGCAAGGTTGATGTCCGCGCGCAGGTGCTTGGAGCCCATCACGACATACGCGCCGCCATACGCCTTGCGCACGATCAGCGTGATCTTGGGCACAGTGGCCTCAGCGTAAGCGTAAATGAGCTTGGCGCCGTGGGTGATAATGCCACCGTACTCTTGGGCGGATCCCGGCAGATAACCCGGAATGTCCGCCAGGGTGACTATGGGGATGTTGAAGGCGTCGCAGAAGCGGACGAAGCGGGCGCCCTTGCGTGAGGAGTCAACATCGAGGACGCCGGCGAGCACGGCGGGGTTGTTGGCGACAACGCCAACCGGTCGCCCTCCCATGCGGGCAAAGCCGACGACGATACTGCCGGCCCAGGCTGAATGCACCTCCATGAAGTCGCCGTCGTCCACGATGATGTGGATAACCTGGCGCACGTCGTATGGCTTGGCGGGGTCTTCCGGGACGATCGATGTTAGGTCATCGCAGGTGCGGGCTGGGTCGTCCACTGGCCTGGAGGCCGGCGGGTCCTCCATATTGTTAGACGGTAGGAAGGAGAGCAGGCGTCGTACCTCGGCCAGGCAGTCCTCGTCGCCATCAATGGCGAAGTGGGCGACGCCGCTCTTGGTGGAGTGAACCTGCGCTCCACCCAGGTCCTCGTGGGTGATCTCCTCCTTGGTGACGGCGCGGACAACGTCCGGGCCGGTGATGTACATTTGGGAGGTGCCGGACGTCATGAAGATGAAGTCTGTAATAGCGGGGGAGTAGACGGCGCCGCCTGCGCAGGGGCCCATAATGACGGAGATCTGCGGTATGACGCCGGAGGCGAGAGTGTTGCGCAGGAAGATATCACCGTATCCCTTCAGAGAGACGACGCCTTCCTGGATGCGGGCGCCTCCGCCGTCGTGGAGGCCGATGAGGGGGGCGCCGTTCTGCATCGCCAGGTCCATCACCTTGCAGATCTTGTCCGAGACGGCCTCCGAGAGGGAGCCGCCGAAGACGGTGAAGTCCTGGGAGAAGACGTACACGGGGCGGCCGTCAATCCTCCCGTACCCGGTGACCACGGCGTCGCCGTAGTACTTCTGCTTGTCTAGGCCGAACTCCACGGTTCTGTGCGTCACGAGAGAGTCCAACTCTTCGTAGCTGCCATCGTCCAGGAGTGTGTTCAGCCGCTCGCGGGCGGTGAGCTTGCCGCGGGCGTGCTGGGCCTCGATGCGCTCCTTGCCGCCGCCCAGGTGGGCCAGATCCTTGAGGCGTTGGAGTTCGCTGCTCTTCTCGTTGACCGCCATAGAGAATCCTATAGGTGGTGCGCTTCGGAATAGCGAGCGTCTATCGTTCGACCGATGTTAGCATACGGCCTTTCGGTTGGCAACCGAGCTACTGCCGTCTCGTCGACCCCTGGCTGGACTCGGGCGGAGGCGGCGGCGACGTCTGGGTGATCGTCGCTTCCGGGTGGCCGCGGCCTGCAACGACGAAGGCGGCTCACTCCTGTACCTTCTTGACGGTGCCGGAGTAAACGAAGCTACCATCGTCCAGTTGATACCAGATATCGTTCCCTTCCTCCGCCGCCTCGCCGGAGACCTGCCCGGTGACGGTCCTCTCCTCGCCCGCGGTCATGATACCGGCTATGGCGCTCCCGGTGGAGGGTGACGTTCTGCGGTTGGCGCTTTCGTCGACGGTGACCTTGAAGGGACTGACAGGGGTGACTTCGGGGGTTTCTCCGTCGCTGATCTCCTCGCCCTCTTGGGCGCCTTCCTCGATGATGGGAGTCAGGGCGCTCTCATCCAATGTGATGGGTTCCGGCGCGTTGGTCCATGGGGTGGCGGTTGGCACCGAGCGGGGGTCGGTCAGGCGACCTGTGGGCCGCGCGTCGTCGCCGTCATCGCCGCAGGCAACTGCGAGCAGCAGCGCCGAGACCAGCGCGATAAGCGGGAGGACAAAGATGCGGGCAGTCATGAGCGTCGGGCGCATAGTACAGCAGTGGCGACGTGGGGGCAAGCCGGATTATCGGCCGCTGAGCAGGGTATCGATCACCGCCAGCGCCACCTCGCCGATCTCCGCCATGCGGTCGGCCTGAACGTGCTCCGCCTTGTCTTCTGCGGTGTGGTAGTTGGGGTCATCCGCCGCGACCGCGAACATGCTGTGGAGGAAGATCGCGGGGATGCCCGCGTTGATGAAGCTGGCGTGGTCGCTGCCGCCGTCGGTGGACGTCGAGCTGGGGACGTCGTAGTCCAGGCCGAATTCGTCCGCCTTCGCGGTGGCTACATCGGTGAGGCTGGGGGAGCCAGCCGCAAGCCACCGGGAGCCCACGCCCACCATATCGAAGTTGAGCATCGCCTCCGGCGGTTCGCTCTGGGTGGTGCTTAACGAGTCCACAAACCGCTCGCTGCCAATCAGGCCCACCTCCTCGGCGCCGAACAGCACGAAGCAAACATCGTCGAACTCCCCGTCGCTGGCCAGGACGCGGGCCGTCTCCACCACGGTCGCGGTGCCGGAGGCGTTGTCGTTGGCGCCGGGGCCCGCGGGCACCGTATCGTAGTGACCGCCGGCCACCAGCCGGCACTCGCCGTCCGGTGGCCGGGCCACCACGTTCTGCGAGCGCTGAGGGCCGCTCTCCGTCGCTACTTCCAGCCGCACGGACACTAGCGCGGACTGCGTCATCGCCAGGAGCGCATCGCCGTCCCCCTGGGACAGGGCCACGACAGGGATCGCCGAGGGCTCGGAAAGTTGCCCGGCGAACAGGCCGGGCTGGTTGTTGTAGATGATGACGCCGATGGCGCCCGCGGCGTCCGCATTGGCCACCTTGTCCGAAAAGAACAGGTCGCCCCGCTGGATGAGGGCGATCTTCCCCTCCGTGCCGGCCGGAAAGTCTTCTGGCTCGCCGAGGCCCGCGTCCACGAGCTGGCCCTCCGCCACGCCGTTGGCGCTGGGGTCAAGGGGGTAGACGGCAGGGGAAAGAGGCTGGGGCGAGAGCACTTCCAGACTGCTGCCGGCGTCGGCGAAGGTATCGTATGAAAACGGCTGTAGCTCAACGTCGTAGCCGAACCCCTGGAGCTCATCGCGGAGGTAGCGGGCTGCCGCGGCCTCCGCCTCGGATCCCGCCGGCCGGGAACCAATGTCCACGGCCAGCGCTTCGACGTGGGCGAAGGCGCGGGCGGCGTCAAACCTGGCGAGAGCCTGGCCGGAGCCGCTGTGGGGAGTGGGCGAAACAACGGGGCCAGGGGTGGGGCTAGGGATGGGAGTGGCTGCGGGAACCGTGGCCGGCGGCGGTGCGGGCGTAGGGGCCGGCGAACCGCCGCTGCACGCAGCGAGGAGAAACAGCGCGGCCACGGCGGGCGCAGGGAGGGATTTCAAGGTTGTCGACAGCCTAGCGCCGGAATCGCCAGCGTTTCCACCAGGGGTCTGAGCCGCCCTGCTGGCTCAGGTCCATGGGCTGGCCGCGCCAGCGCTTCTCCGGTATGCGGGAGGCGGACTGGCGGCGTAGGGAGAAGATGAACGCCCCGACGAACAGCAGCACGGCAGTGATGATGAAGAGACGCACCAGGGAGGCCCCACCCAGGGAGTCGCCGAAGACGTAGGCGATGACGATGAGGGCGATACCGAGGAGGAGGACCTGGCCAACGCTGACCCGCGGCCTGGGAAGGCCGACGGTGACGCTGGCAAGACGGCGGCGGATGCGGCTCGGGAGTGATCGTCTGGGGGGGAAGCGGTCTATCTTGGCGAGGACCTCTTCGATATCGCGTTCGAGCTTGCTGGACATAGCGTCTTGCTGTCAAGAGTGAGGCGGCTACTTAACATTCTACGCCGTCAGCGGGAAGGCCAGCAAGACAATGCCCTTGTTAGATTCCGTCGCCTTAGCAATAATAGACGCAATTCACTGCGGGAGAGAGCCATGCACTGGCGAGACGAGTACAAGCGGCGGCTGACCTCGGCGGAAGAGGCGGTCAGGGTCGTCCAGAGGGGCGACCTGGTGGTGATACCGATCGCGGGCCCGCGGGTGCTCCCCCACGCTCTGTTTCGCCACTGCCAGGAGGCCGGGCCCATAGACCTGCGCCTCTCGGCGCCGCTGAGCGACCCGGGGTGGCTGCAGGCCGATTGGCAGGAGGTGTTCCGGCTGGAGTTCGAGTTGTTCGTCGGCGACTTCGCGCGGCCGGCGATGGACGAGAACCGGGCGACGTACGTGCCCAACTTGTTCTCGCTGGCTGACAAGCCTCTGGACGACGGCCGGGCGGAGGCCCGCAGGCCTGATGTGTTCATTGCCGCGGTCACACCGCCGGACGACGAGGGCTTCGTCACCTTCGGGGCGCACAACTGGAACAAGCGCGGCTACGTGCGGCGCTCGCGCAAGGCTATCGCCGAGGTGGACGCAGGGCTACGCCGGGTGTGCGGCGATAACCGGGTGCACGTGACGGAGTTTGACCACCTGGTGGAAGTGCCGCCGCTAGAGATCACGCCGGCGATGGTGAAGGCGTGGCTCACCAGCGTAAAGGACGATGCGCTTCGGGCCGAGTACGAGTCGATCGTAGACGATCTGAAGAGCATGGAGAGGCTCATTATCATAGGGCCGGTGATGACGCGGGTGCCGCCGGCACAGGTGCGCCGGGTGCTGGGGCTGGCGGATCCGCCGCCGGACGCGAAGACTATCGCCGGCTACGTGAACGAGTTGCTGCCGGACGGCGCCACTATCCAGATAGGCGTTGGCGAGCCTAGCATGTACCTTCCGCGCGCCGGGGCGTTCGAAGGTAAGGTGGACCTGGGCATCCATACCGAGATGGCGGCGCCGGGCCTGGCCAAGCTTGTCGAGGCCGGCGTGATTACGGGCCGGCGCAAGACGATGCACCAGGGCAAGGCCGTGGCTGTGGCCTGGTCCGGCTCCGACGAGGATGACATGGAGATCATCGCCGAGAACCCGGCATTTGAGGTGCATGATCCGGAGCACCTGCTGGACGTGCGGACCATCGCCCAGAACGATAACTTCTTCGCCATGAACAACGCCCTCTCAGTGGACCTCATCGGCCAGATCAACTCGGAGAGCGTGTTTGGCCCGCGCATGATCAACGGGACGGGCGGCCAGCCGGAGACGCACATCGGAGCGATACTGTCCAGGGGCGGGCGGGCGATTACGCTCCTGCCCGCCACCGCCCTAGAGGGCGCAGTGTCCCGCATCGTGCCTCAGCTTGAGGCGGGGTCGATGGTGACTATACCCCGATTCTTCGCCGACACAGTGGTGACGGAGTACGGGATCGCGAGGCTGATGGGCAAGAACCATCGCCAGCGGGCCCAGGAGCTCATCGCTGTGGCTCATCCGGACTTTCGTGGGGAGCTGAGGCGGGAGGCGCGGCGGCTGCTGGGGTAGGTCTGGTGGGTATGCACGTCAGGCCGCGCAAGCAACTGGTGCGCCCCCAGGCGCGGGCGGCCCGGGTGACAACCACTCCGCCGCACGGGAAGCTGTTGGAGGCCGTGAAGCGTAATGTGATCTTTTCCTGGGCCAGGATCGCTATGGCCCGGCTGAACTGGGAGGGCTGATGAAGATCGGTGCGCACGTCAAGACCAGCGGCGGCGTGGACAAGGCGATCGACCGCGCCGAGGCGATAGGGGCGGAGACGATCCAGATATTCAGCGGGGCTCCCCAGGCCTGGCGGCGCAAGGAGTACCAGCCGGAGGAGGTGGAGGCGTACAAGACACGGGTGGTGGAGACCGGCATCGAACCCGCCTTCGTACACGGCGTGTACCTGGTGAATCTGGCAACCGATATTCAGGACAACCTGGCGAAGTCCCTGGACGCCCTGACGCACGATATGAACGTGTGTCATCTGCTGGGGGCCACGGGTGTGATCTTCCACATAGGCAGCCACCGCGGCGCTGGCTACGATCAGGTGTTGCGGCAGGTCGTGGA
>MGNZ01000141.1 GCA_001795235.1 Chloroflexi bacterium RBG_16_64_32
CCGAGCGGCAAGTCCTGCACCTCCACCCGCTCGATCTTCCAGAACGGCGCCAGCTCCACGGTCCCCAGTCCCAGGCCCAGCAGGCCCTGCTGGAACGTGGCCGATTGCTTCTTGGCGTCGATCACGACGTGGGAACCGACAAGCGAATACAACAGCCCCATGGCGGAGAACGGCCCCAGGACGAGGCCCGGAACAAGCATCGCCGCCAGGGCTGCTACAGGCAGCCGCTCGGCGAAAACGGCCACCGAGACGAACAGCGCTACACTGATCACCACGCCCAGGAACGGCCCCACGGTCGCGCTTCGCTCGGGTCGCACATCGATGCGGCCCTCGCGCACGACGCAAACACGGCGGTCCAGGGGAATACGCTTGACTGGGGCGGAGATGCTCACCAATCCATCTT
Source organism: Chloroflexi bacterium RBG_16_64_32 (assembly GCA_001795235.1). Classification (GTDB taxonomy): domain Bacteria; phylum Chloroflexota; class Dehalococcoidia; order SM23-28-2; family RBG-16-64-32; genus RBG-16-64-32. The sequence goes on from MGNZ01000141.1 coordinate 404, forward strand.
AAGGCCGCCCCATCAACCCGTCCAACGACTGGCCGGGCGTCTCGCGGCGTCTCTGCAGGCTCACGTTCGGCCGCCCTCACTCCGGTTTGACGGCCCACTATCGCGGCCCTACAATTACGGACGAGGTACCCGAATATGCGCAAAGACCTGGTCGATATCCTGGCCTGCCCGATGTGTAAGACCCCTCTAGAGCTCACCGTTGAGGAGGAGAGCGGCGAAGAGGTGGTTAGCGGTCACCTGTCCTGCAAGAAGTGCTCCGAGCGCTACCCCATAGAGGACCGCATCCCCAACCTCCTCCCCCCGGAGATGCGGGACGCCTGATGGAAGGCTCTCAGCGCCTGGGCGCCATCATCATGCTGGCCGCCGCGTTCGAGATGGTGGTATTTTTGTGGGCGATCTCCCGCCGCAGCTACCTCGCCGTCGCCCTTCCCGTCACCCTTATTCTCGGTGCCCTCAACGCCCTCGCCTTCTGGATCGGCTGGACGATGTTCACAGCCAGCGCTGAGGAAGCGGACGAGCTGGAGGCGGCCCTCGAAGAGGCCTCCGAGATGTCGCCCCTTCCCTAGAGCCTCAGCTTCTCCCCCGCCGACCCCGCCAGCCCATCCCACCCCGCTTCGGCGATACGCCGCACACCCTCCGTGCCGACCGCCGCCAGCAGCTCCCCAACCGTCTTCCCCTCCACGGGATGACGTACGTCCGCCGCCAACTCCGCCAGCGGCGCCAGCACGAACGACCGCTCCATCATCCGCGCGTGCGGGATCACGAGGCCAGCTTCGTCGACAACGCGGTCACCGTGCAGCAGTATGTCAAGATCGATCGGACGCGCCGCCCAGCACTTACCGCCCGGCCGCCGGCCCAGCTCCCGCTCAAGACCCAGGAGATACCGGAGCAGTGGGCGTGGCTCAAGCCCCGTCTCCAGTTGACAGACGGCGTTGAAGTACGGCGGCTGCGCCGGGCCTCCTCCCACGGCCTCGGACTCGTACAGCGCGGAAACCGCCTCCACCCGTCCCATGCGTGTCAGCCCCCGCAGGGCCGCCCGCAGGTTCGCCTCCCGGTTCCCGAGATTGGAGCCGAGCCCCAGGTACACGGAGGCCATCACTCGCTCTCCGCCTCTGGCGGACGGATAGCGAACGTCAGACGTCCCTTGGCGATGAGCTCGCCGTCGCCGCGGCGCCGCGCCTCCGCCTCCCCAAAGGCGATCGTCTTGCCCAGACGCAGCACCCGCCCCTCCACCACGATCTCGTCCCCCGGCCGAGCGCTTGCCAGAAAGCTGGCGTTCATCTCCACGGTGGCGTGCGGGTTGCGGCTGGCTTCTTCGCCCCGCAGCGCGCCCAGGGCCGCCCCAAGGGACGAGTCCATCATCGTGGTGATCACCCCGCCGTGCATCACGCCGTTGGGGTTGGTGTGATGCGGCTGGAGCACGAGCGACAGGCGCGCGTACCCTTCCCGCAGCTCCTCCAGCTCCGCCCCTATGCGAGCGCTGAACGGGCTGCGCCGCCGCTCGCTAGTCATGACGCCGCCTCCGCTTTCGTCCAGCCACGCACCACCGCGTCCGCCATCCGCGCCACCCGCACCATCTCCTTCACGTCGTGGACGCGAACGATGTCCGCACCGTTTGCGATCGATATGGCCACCGTCGCTGCGGTCCCCTCCAGCCGCTCCTCGACCGGCAGCCCCAGCACGGCCCCGATGGTCGACTTCCGGGAGGTGCCCACGAGGATCGGCCGCGCCAGGGCCCGCAGCTCGCCCAGCCGACGAAGCATCTCCAGCGCCTGCTCCTCCGTCCAGCCAAAGTTGAACCCCGGGTCGATGATCACCCGCTCGCCGGACAGGCCCCGCTCCCGCGCAATGCGCAGGCTCTCGACCAGACCGCCCGTAACGTCGCCGATAACGTCGTGGAACTCGCGCTCCCGCTGGTTGTGCATCGCCACGGCGGGCACCCCGAACCCGGCCGCCAACGCCGCCACCTCCGGCTCACGGCGGAAGCCGTGGACGTCGTTCACCAGGTGCGCCCCCGCCTCCAGCGCCGCTCGCGCCACCTCCGCCTTGTAGGTATCGATGCTTACGGGGATGTCAATCTCCCGTAGCAGCCTCTCGATCACCGGCACAGTGCGCCTCATCTCCTCGTCCGCTGGTATGGGCCGCGAGCCCGGGCGGGTCGACTCGCCTCCTACGTCGATGATGTCGGCGCCGTCCCGGCACATGCGGACGCCCTGTTCCACCGCCGCCGCAACGTCATGCGCCAACCCGTCGCCGGAGAACGAGTCCAGCGTGACGTTGACGATGCCCATCACGTAGGTGCGGCGGCCCCAGGCAAACTCCCGTCCGCCGATAGTAATGGGCTGCGGCTGCGTCTTCTCGATCATCGTTGGTTAGGGCCTAGCAAGCGCAGCGCATTATATCGCGAATCAGCCCCCAGCGGGACTTCCGGTCCGCCGCAACGTCCAGATAGCGTTCCATTTGATCATCGTTTTGCGAAGGGATAGGCTCGACCCCAGCCTGAAGGCTGGGGCATCAGATGGGAATTGATGCCGCACCTTTCAAGGTGCGGTCGTGCACCCAAAGGCATGCTCAAACGAGACGCTATCAACCTGCGGTGACCGTATACCGCTAATCCGGTATACTCATTACTACGCATCTCCATCGTTTTCGTTAGTTCGTGGTCGGGCCGGCGCCATAATCATGCTCTTCCAAAGCATCCTCGACGCAATCGGAGACACACCGCTCGTGAGGCTGGAGCGCTCCAGCCCCAATGCGGGAGTGAGCATCTATGCCAAGCTCGAGGGCCAAAACCCCACCGGCTCCCTCAAGGACCGCATCGCCCTCTACATGGTGAACGCCGCCGTGGAGAGCGGCGATTTGACCCCGGAAAAGACGATCCTGGAGCCCACCAGCGGCAACACCGGCATCAGCCTGGCGATGGTGTCTCGCGCCAAGGGCTACCGCCTCCTCTGCGTCCTGCCGGACATCGTCACGCCGGAGCGGGAGCAGCTGCTGCGGGCCTACGGCGCCGAGGTCCTCTACGCCCCGGACGCCCGCTCCACGAACGACGCCATCTTCATGGCCCAGCGCATGCTCCAGGAGGACCCTGATAAGTACTACATGCCCTACCAGTACGGCAACGACGCCAACCCCCGGGCCCACTACGAGACCACCGCCGTGGAGATACTGCGTGACCTTCCACAGGTGGACGCCTTCGTGGCCGGTCTGGGCACCGGCGGCACCCTCACCGGAGTCGGCCACCGGCTCAAGGAGCACAGTTCGGAGGTCAAGATCGTGGCGGCGGTGCCCCACCCGGGCGACCTCGTACAGGGCCTGCGAAGCCTTGAAGAGGGATTCATCCCACCTGTCCTCGACGAGTCCGTGCTCGACGGCCGCATAGTGGTTGACTCACGCTCCTCCTTCGCCGCGGTGAAAGAGCTCATGGAGAACGAGGGGATATTCGCGGGCATATCCTCCGGCGCCGTCATGCGCACGGCTCAGCGGCTGGCCGAGCGGATGGAGGGGGGGAACATCGTCGTCCTCCTGGCCGACGGCGGCTGGAAGTACCTCTCCACCGGCCTATGGACGAGGGAGTACGAGGATCTCAAATTGGAGGGCGTAGAGGGCAAGGTCTGGTGGTGACGGCCGCCGGATGTCAGGCTCCCGGCGCAGCCACACGGTCGTACACTACGGTCCGACCCGTAGACTCCGATTCCTGCTAGGAAGATGCTGACCCTGCCCAAAGCGTTCATCGACGAGATGATAGCCCACGCCCGCGAGGATGCACCCAACGAGTGCTGCGGCATCATCGCCGGGCACGACGGCCGCGCGGAGAAGCTGTTCCGGGCCAAGAACACCGAGGCCAGCCCCTACCGCTACAACGTGGACCCCAAGGACCTGTTCCGCATACACCGCGAGTGCGATCAGAACGGCTGGGATTTCCTGGCCATCTACCACTCCCACACCGCCAGCGAGGCCCACCCTTCCCCCACCGATGTCCGGCTGGCGTTCTGGCCGGAGACGTTCTACGTCCTTGTCTCGCTTATGCAGCCGGACGGCCCCGTCGTCCGCGCCTTCCGCATCGTCGACGGCCGCGTGAGCGAAGACGAACTGACCGTGGGCTAGGGCGATACGCCGGTCGCGCCGCGCGGGTCTCCGCCGCCCTACTCCGTCGCAGGTTCGAAGTCTTCTGGGAACAGGTCTTACGGGTTGAAGTCCTCGAAGTCGCCGACGTCATAGCTCTTCGTCACAGCATCCTCTGAGGTCTCGAACACGAAGGCGCCGGTGGCGAAGGAGTTGTCAACTGTGATCAACAGGGACATGACGAACGCGAACACGGCGAAGCCCGCCGCAACCGCCACCACCGCCCGCATGGCGCCGATGCTGAAGGCCGCACGCAGGCCGAACACGAGCAGGAAGAACGTGAGGGCGATGGACATCGTGCCCAGCCAGAAGTTCAGCTCCGGTATGAACACCAGGAACCCCAGCGCCAGAGGCACAATGCCCGCTGCGAACACCCTGAACAGGGCGTCCGGGGCCAACGTCTCTCGGAAGACCTGCGTGAGCACGGCGTAGGTCACCGCAACCCAGGCCAGCAGGAGTATCAGGGTGAAGATAGACCCCAGGATCACGGTGTCCAC
>MGNZ01000142.1:0-4328 GCA_001795235.1 Chloroflexi bacterium RBG_16_64_32
GCATACGGAAAGAAGCACTTCGACCGGTACACCGCGCAGCTACGCGACCCGCGCCTGGGCGCGTGGCTGCGGGACGCGCCGAGTGCCCCGGATCTGCCTTCGGGCTAGCGGTCTCCCTCTCCCGGCATCCCTGCCCGGCCGTTCGTGGCGGGCGTGCCGGCAATGATCACTTTGACGTTCCGAGCTTCCAGTTCGGCGCGCGCGCTCTTGCTGAACCTCTCATCCGTGACAAGCATCTGCGCCTCGTCGATCTTCGCGACTTCGTAATTGGAGATGACACCCCATTTGCTGTGATCGGCGACCACGATCACTGAGCCATGCGTGCGCTCGATCATCAAGCGAACCAGTTCGGCTTCCGGGTTGCTCGGAACGGTGTAGCCGAATTTCAGACTGATCCCGTCCGCGCCGATGAAGGTCTTGTTGGCGGTCATCCGCCGCAGGTTCTCCATGGCGAACAGACCAACGGCCGCGTTCGACCGGCGGTAGAGCGTGCCCCCCAGCAGGATCAGCTCAAAGCCCGCGTCGTGGACTTCGAGCGCGGCACTCAGGTTGCCGGTGACCACGGTGACCTTGGCTCCGCCCGGAATGCTCGCGACGACCTGCGTGGCGGTCGTGCCGCTGCTGACGAAGATGGTGTCACCGTCCTCGATCAGCTCGGCCGCGGCAGCGCCGATGCTGCGCTTTTCCTCGGGGTGGGCCAGGGCCCGGGTGGCGTATTCCGGCTCCAATTTCACACGCTGGCTGGGTATGGCGCCCCCGTGCGTGCGCTCGAGGATGCCTTGCTTCTCCAGCCACTGCAGGTCACGGCGGATCGTGGCTTCCGAGACGCCCAGGAGTTGGCCCAGTTCGGTGTTGCTGACCACGTTCTGGGCTTCCAGGAGGTCTCGGATGCGTTCGTGTCGCTGCGCCGGGATCAGGAGTTTGCTCATTTCTGTTTGAAGTATACTAGTATTTGAAGGGATTTGCAAATTTCTGATGTACCTGTTATAGTGGACTGGGCGGCAAGGCGTTGGGGACCCCGCCTCACCTCACACAGGAGGCATCGTTTATGACGACCAGTGTGCTGGAACGACTCGTCCAAGTCCATCCCGATATGGAGATCTGGTGGGATTCGTCGCCTCTGGTCTTCAACGGGTGGGTCAACAAGATGGTCGATGCCGCTCCGCCCCCCAAGAAAGCTATGCTCGAGGAGCAACTGAAGCGCATCTACGTCGCCGACGATCCTGCGAAGAGTCTGATCCGCGGCTGTACCACCAACCCGCCGCTCTCATTGACCGCCGTCAAGAGCGATCTTGCCACCTGGAACGCATGGGTCGACGACCTGATCCTCTCGAACCCGGGACTCACCCAGTATGAGTACTTCTGGCTGACCTACCAAGAGGTCATCCGGCGCGGCGCAAACATGATGCTGCCCATTTGGAAAGCATCGGGCGGACGCTACGGGTACATCTCGGGGCAGCTCGATCCTCGCCTCCTCACCGAGACCGAGAAGATGATCGAGACGGCCCAGAAGATCCGCGCCATTGCCCCCAACGTGATGATCAAGGTGCCGGCCAGCGGCGAGGGCGTGGAAGTGGTGAAGGTCTTGACGTCGATGGCCATCCCCACCAACGTGACCACCTGCTTCACCCTGCCGCAGATTTGGGCAGTTGCCAACGCGGCCAAAGAGGGCGTGGCACTCGCCGAGCGCAACAAGGTCGACATGAGCAAGTGGCGCGCCGTGATCACCATGATGATCGGACGCCTCACCGAGAATCCCGTTCTGGACGAGCAGGCCGCCCGGCGCGGCATCACCCTTTCCTGGACCGACAAGCACTGGCTGGGGATCCACGTGTTCCGCACGGCCCACCGCCTCTTGAAGGAGCACGGCATGCCCAGCAAGATGCTGGCCTGCTCCATGCGTGATGGTCCGTTGGTGGGAGGCCGATACCGTTTCTGGGATGTCGAAAAGATCGCCGGGGACATCGTGTACACGATGCCGCCGTATGTCATGGAACCGCTCTTCCAGCGCTGCGAAGACCTCCCGTTCCGGGAGGAGATCGGGCTCGACGATGTCCCAAGGGACGTGCTGTACAAGCTCAGCAGGATTCCGTACGTCCGGCAGTCCTGGGACGAGAACGGCATGGAGATCGATCAGTTCAACTCGCATCCCGCGACGATTGCCACGGCAGAGAACTTCTCCAAGGCGAGCGCCGGCCTCGAGGCATATGTCGGCGAGCGCATGGCCGTCGTGGGGACGCGGGCGCCGGTCGCGGCGGGCAGCTGAAGCTTGGCGGAGAGGGCGGGATGAAACGTCAAGACATACTGCCTCGACGCGACAGGCGCTCGGACAGCGCCGGGCTGAGGGGCGACGTGAAAGACGCGCTGCCTGTCTATGATGACTGCGATCGCTTGATTGCCAATACCCTGCGCATGCTGGCGGCCGATGCCACTCAACAAGCCCGCTCGGGTCATCCCGGCTTGCCGCTGGGGGCCGCCGACGTCGTGACGGTGCTGTGGACGCGCTTCCTCACGCACGACCCGGCGAATCCAGCCTGGCCCAATCGAGATCGCTTCGTCCTCTCCGCCGGTCATGGTTCGGCCTTGCTCTATGGGCTGCTGTACCTGTTCGGCTACCCCATGCCGTTGGACGAACTGCAGCGTTTCCGACAGTGGGCCAGTCTCACGCCGGGTCACCCCGAGTACGATCTGAACCGTGGCATCGAGACGACCACCGGCCCGCTGGGTCAGGGGTTGGGCAACGCGGTGGGGATGGCGCTGGCCGAGCGATGGATGGCGGCCCGTTTCAACCAGCCTGATTTCCCCCTGATCGACCACTTCGTCTACGTCCTTGCCTCCGACGGCGACCTCATGGAGGGTGTCTCGCACGAAGTTGCCTCGCTGGCTGGGCATCTGGGGTTGGGACGGCTCATCGTGCTGTACGACGATAACCGCATCACCATCGACGGCCCGGCGGACCTGACGCTCAGCGACAACGCATTGGACCGTTTCGCCGCGTACGGCTGGCACGTGCAGCAGGCGGACGGGCACGACATGCCGGCAGTGGATGCGGCGATCCGCGCAGCGCAGACGGAGACACAACGTCCATCCCTCATCGCCTGCCGCACGCACATCGGGTACGGCAGCCCGCGCCAGGATACATCCAAAGTGCACGGCGAGCCACTCGGCGAGGAGGCCCTGCGCGCAACCAAAGAGACCCTGGGGTGGCCGGTGGAGACGCGCTTCCACGTGCCCGAAGCGATCCGTCCACGCCTGAATCGGATCCGCGGCAACGGCGAGGCGCACGAGGCAGAGTGGCGAGCCCTCCTGTCCAGGTATCGGGACACGTACCCTGAGCTGGCGGCTCGGTGGGACACGATGACATCCGGCGAACTGCCCGAGGGATGGGAGTCTGAGCTGCCCACGTTCCCGGCTGAGAAGCCCCTGGCCACGCGGGCGGCGTCCGGCCAGGTCCTGGAGGCCATCGCTCCACGCATCCCCACGCTGCTGGGGGGTTCCGCCGATCTGACGCCCAGCAACAACACCCGTCCCAAAGACGCCAAAGCCGTGCGGCGAGATGATTTCAGCGGGACCTACCTCCACTTCGGCGTGCGCGAGCACGGCATGGGGGCCATGCTCAACGGGTTGGCGCTGTCCGGCCTGCGCCCGTACGGCGGCACGTTTCTGATCTTCTCTGACTATCTGCGCCCGACCATTCGCCTGGCGGCGATGATGCGTTTGCCGGTGATCTACATCTTCACACACGACAGTATCGGCCTGGGCGAAGATGGCCCCACCCACCAACCAATAGAACACCTCACCAGTCTGCGCGCGATCCCCAACCTCGTCGTGATCCGCCCCGCCGACGGGAACGAAACCGTGCAGGCGTGGACGGTCGCCCTCGAGCGGCGTGAGGGTCCCACGGCCATGATCCTCAGCCGGCAGGCACTGCCATCGGTCACGCCACCCCACAACGGCCTCGCGCGCGGTGCCTACGTCCTGGCCGAGGCCGAGGGTGGGAGACTGCGCCTCGTCCTCCTAGCCAGCGGGTCGGAGGTCGCCGTGGCGCTGGCGGCGCGCGCCAGGCTGGCCGAGGACGGCATCGACGCCCGCGTGGTGTCGATGCCCAGTTGGGAACTCTTCGACGCCCAACTTGCCGAGTATCGGGATCAGGTCCTCCCACCGGGGATCCCGCGTCTGGCCATCGAGGCGGGCGTCACGCTGGCCTGGGCGCGATATCTCGGGCCGAGGGGCAGGGCCATCGGATTGGACCGCTATGGGGCGTCGGCGCCTGGCCCGGTGCTGTTCGAGAAGTTGGGCTTTGGAGCCGACGATGTCGTCGAACAGGC
>MGNZ01000142.1:4396-5157 GCA_001795235.1 Chloroflexi bacterium RBG_16_64_32
GCACACGATGACGAAGGCGGTTGAAGAGTACTTCGTGCCGTGGATCAAGCCGTTGAAGATGTACGTCTCCCCGCACATCGATCTGGCCTGGCGCGATCCATCGCTGCACCGGATGATGTCCAATGAGAACCCCCTGCCGCCGTCGCCCAAGGTTTTGGACGCGATCAAGGAGTACGCCGCGATGGCCCACCGCTACCCGGACCAGGGCCTCACGGTGCGCGGTAAGATCGCCGAGCTCAATGGCCTGGACGGACCGGAGCAGGTGGTCCTTGGGAATGGATCCAGCGAAGTGTTCGACATGATCTTTCGGACGCTTCTCCAGCCCGGTGAGGAGGTCATCCAGCACACGCCGTGCTTTGGCATCTACAAGCTGCGGTGTGACGTGCTGGGGGGCAAACTGGTGTCCGTCCCGATGCTCTACAAGGACCGGCGGCTGCGCTTCGATCCCGAAGGGATCCTCAATGCCGTGACGCCCAAGACCAAGATCATCGTGATCGCCAACCCCAATAACCCGACCGGGAACTTCATGGACCCAGGCGACTTCATCCGCATCGCGGAGACGGGGATCCCATTCGTGGTCGACGAGGCGTACATCGAATACGCCGGGTTGCAGAAGTCGCAGGTCCCGTTGACCAAGACCTACAGGAATGTCATCATCAGCCGGACGCTTTCCAAGGCGTACGGGCTGGCGGGGCTGCGCTTCGGCTACCTGCTGGCAGACCGGGATGTGGCGATGCGCATTGCGGCGACGCTCCTCCCCT